>CALKYI010000256.1 GCA_938003665.1 uncultured Flavobacteriales bacterium | reverse complement strand
ATGTTGACGTACCTTCGCGCCATGGGCATGACGGAAATCGTATTTGCGTTCCTCGTTTACCTCTTGCTGTTCGGAGCGAAGGGAATCCCTTCGTTCGCGCGCACCATGGGCAAAGCCGTGCGTGAATTCCGCAGTGCCACCGATCAAATTCAGCGGGAAATCCTCTCCACCACCGACGACATTCGCAAGGACGTCAACGAGGTACGGAACTCCATGGACCCCATGAACTCGGTCCCCAAGCGGCCGAGTGATGCACCAAAGGCGGACCAGCCCTCCGCCGATGCACCCAAAGCCGAGTAAATGGAATTTTTGATCCTGATCGCCGGCCTGGTTGTCTTGGTGCTGAGCGGTGACTACCTCGTCAAATTCGCCTCCGGGCTCGCCATCAAGATGCGCATCCCCCCGGTCATCGTGGGGCTGACCATCGTATCCATCGGCACCTCGGCGCCGGAAATCATGGCGTCGGCTCGGGCGGCCCTTGAAGGCAACCCCGGTATAACGGTCGGTAACGTCATCGGTTCCAACATCGCCAACCTGGCCATCATCCTCGGGGTGACCGCATTGATATACCCAGTCCGCGTCGATCGGTCGTTGATGCGCAGCGATTGGCCCGTGCTGATGGCCGCTTCGCTTGGCATTTGGTGGTTTGCAAGGGACCTGGCGATCACGCAAAGCGAAGGCCTTGTGCTCGTGGGAGGGGCGGTCGCGTTGCTGGCCATGCTGTATTTCCGCAGCCAACGTGCGCGGTTGACGGAGACGCCCACGGAAGACACGGCCGAAGAAATGGAAGATGCCAGCCGGCCGCTTGCTGTTTTGTTGGGCGGATGTGCGGTGGCCAGCCTGGGGCTGTTCTATGGTTCTGAGTGGTTCATAGACGGTGCGCGACGCATCGCCATCAACAACGGGGTCAGCGACCACATCATCGGACTCACGGTGGTCGCTTTCGGCACCAGCGTTCCGGAACTCGTGGCCTCGGGTATTGCCGCGTACAAGCGCGAGCCGGACTTGGCGCTCGGCAACCTCATCGGTTCCAACATCTTCAACGTGTTCCTCGCCGCGGGCATCAGCGCGAGCATCATCCCGCTTCCCGTCGATGCGCAAGCCTTGGAATTTGATTTTTGGTGGATGACCGGCATCGCCTTGTTGGTCGGTCTGATGATGATGCACAAAGGGCTGATTCATCGGTGGAAGGGCGCCGTGCTGCTCCTAATCTACCTTGCCTACATCGGGTGGATCGGCGGAGCGGTTGCAGCGGTCGCTGCGATTTGACACCCTGACCATGGAGAAAGAAATCATCATCAACGAAGGTGCATCGGCCTGTTGGGTGGTTCGCGGGGCATTTGCGTCAGAAGAATTCGACACGTGGTATGCGCACATCCCTTGGCAGCAAAATGCCATCACTGTGTACGGTAAGGAGCACCTTGAGCCGCGGTTGACCGCTTGGATGGGCCCAGCGTATGCCTATTCGAGCATTCGTTGGCCGGAACGCCCACTCACGCAGGAGGTGTTGGAGCTCCGCGATGCGGTGCAAGGATATTGTGCTGCTGCCCCCGGCTTCAATGCCTGCCTCTTCAACTTGTACCGCAACGGAGTGGACTCCATGGGGTGGCACCGCGACAACGAACCTGAAATCAACCCGGCGTGCATCGCCAGCGTTTCGTTTGGGGCGAAAAGGGACTTCGCCATTCGGCACCGCCAGACCAAGGAGAAATGGATGGTCAGCCTCGGCCACGGCGACCTCCTGGTCATGGAAAACATGCAGCGCGATTTTGACCACGCCTTGCCCAAGCGACTGAAGGTGCATGAAGCGCGCATCAACCTCACATTCCGGGCGCTTCGCAGCTAATGCATTCATTTGAATTGGATACCTTTGGTCTGCGGCACCTGTAAAACCTGAAATCATGTCCGTTCACAAATCAGCCAAACGCATCACGACCCAAGTGCTTGCGGAAATGAAGGCCAACGGCGAACCCATCGCCATGCTCACCGCGTACGACTACACCATGGCCACCATTGTGGACCAGGCCGGCGTAGATGTGATCCTCGTCGGTGACAGCGCCTCCAACGTGATGGCCGGTCACGAGACCACTTTGCCCATTACCCTGGACCACATGATTTACCACGCATCGAGCGTGGTGCGCGCGGCGAAACGGGCGCTTGTGGTGGTGGATTTGCCCTTCGGCACCTACCAGGGCAATTCGAAAGAAGCCTTGAATTCGGCCATTCGCATTATGAAAGAAAGCGGGGCACACGCTGTGAAACTCGAAGGTGGCAGCGAAGTGCGCGAAAGCATCGAACGCATCCTCACCGCCGGCATCCCGGTCATGGGCCACCTCGGCTTGACGCCACAGTCCATTTACAAGTTCGGCACGTATACGGTGCGCGCCAAAGAGGACATGGAAGCTGAGCAGCTGCGCAACGACGCCAAAATGCTCGATGAAATCGGGTGTTTCTCGGTGGTTTTCGAAAAAATCCCCGCACAGCTCGCCACGGAAGTGAGCAAGAGCATCCACTGCCCCACCATCGGCATCGGCGCAGGAAGCGGTTGCGACGGACAAGTCCTCGTACTTCCCGACATGCTCGGCATTACCCAGGAATTCAGCCCGCGCTTTTTGCGTCGCTACCTGAACATGGGCGAGCAAATGAACTCGGCCATTCAGCAGTACGTCAAGGACGTCCGCAGCCGCGATTTTCCCAACGCGGACGAACAGTACTGAACATGGCGGACCGCCCGGACGTCTCGAATCCCTCCCACTGGGCTCGGCAGCCGAAGGCGCCCATTGTGATGAGCACCATCGATAACCTCGATGTGCTCTACGAAGACAACCACATCATTGCCGTCAACAAGCGCTCGTCGGACATCGTGCAGAGTGACTCCAGCGGCGACACCACCCTCTGCCGCGTCGTGGGCGAGTATGTCAAGCGGAAGTACAACAAGCCCGGTGACGCGTTCATTGGGACCGTGCACCGCCTCGACCGGCCAGTGAGCGGCGTCATCCTGTACGCCCGCACCTCCAAGGCCCTTTCGCGGTTGACCAACATGTTTCGGTTGCGGGAAATCCAGAAAACGTATTGGGCCGTGACCAAGCCCGCTCCCTCGCCGTCCGAGGGACGTGTGGTGAACTACTTGAAAAAGAACCGCGACCTCAACAAGAGCTTTACATACGACGCGCCGGGTGACGGTCGAAAGGAATCCGAATTGACCTACCGCACAGTGGGCCGATCAGATCACTACCATTTTGTGGAGGTCAAACCCAAAACGGGACGCCACCACCAGATCCGCACCACCTTAGCGAGCCTGGGCGCGCCCATCAAAGGGGACATCAAGTACGGCTCGCGCCGCACCAACGACAATGCCTCGATTCACCTGCACGCCCGCTGCATTGAGTTCGTTCACCCGGTGCAGCGCGTCCCCATGCGCATCCTTGCTACGCCGCCTGACGACCCCGTCTGGAACGCGTGGCTCCGGCTCGACCACGGCGTGAGTTAATTGGTGATAAAATGCACTTTGACGGCCTGATGAGCGCTGTATCTTTGCCGCCATGAGTGCACAACCAGAACACGTCAAGTGCCTGATCGTTGGATCGGGACCCGCAGGATACACCGCCGCCATCTACGCCGCACGCGCGGATATGAAACCCGTTTTGTACCAGGGCATGCAGCCGGGCGGTCAGCTTACGGAAACCACGGAAGTAGACAACTTCCCAGGCTACCCCGAAGGCATCAACGGGCCCCAGATGATGATGGACTTGGAGGCGCAAGCCAAGCGCTTTGACACGGATGTGCGCAACGGTTGGGTGACCGAGGTGGACTTCACCGGTCCTGTCCACAAAATCTGGGTGGGCGAAGGCGATGACCGCACCGAAATCCATGCCGATTCTGTCATCATCTCGACGGGCGCTTCCGCCAAGTGGTTGGGGCTTGAGTCTGAGATTCGGTTGCGCGATGCCGGTGGCGGTGTCAGCGCGTGTGCGGTGTGCGACGGATTCTTCTACCGCGGACAGGAAGTGGTCATCGTGGGCGCTGGAGACACGGCGTGCGAAGAAGCCAGCTACCTCGCGAAGCTCTGTTCCAAGGTGACCATGCTCGTTCGCCGCGATGAGATGCGCGCGTCACGCGCCATGCAAAACCGCGTTTTGGGCATGGAAAACATCGAGGTGTTGTGGAACACGGAGACCGTCGAGGTCATCGGTGAGGACGGTGTCGAAGGCGCACGCGTCAAGAACAACAAAACCGGAGAAGAGCACGTCATTCCGTGCACCGGTTTCTTCGTGGCCATCGGGCACAAGCCGAATACGGACGTGTTCAAGGGATGGATTGACCTCGACGAGCAAGGCTACATCAAGTACGGTGAGCCCGGCACGTCCAAAACCAACCGAGAAGGCGTATTTGTCAGCGGCGACGCAGCGGACAAGACGTACCGTCAAGCGGTGACTGCTGCTGGAACCGGTTGCATGGCTGCGCTCGATGCTGAGCGCTACCTCGCTGCCAGAGGCATCCACTAATCACACGTGTAGCCGTAAACGCCGAGCCACATCAGAAGGTCGGACGTCCCACGTTGGCCATCGGCGTCAAAATCGCCGAAGCACAGTCCGCCGTACCCGCCAATGCCACCGTCGCCTGAGCCGTCGCTGACGCATTGACCGGCTTCGGCATCCCAAACAGTCCCATCCCCGCAATACGATGGAGGCAATATGATGCATGCTCCGTTGTCTTCGGTGGCGTCGGGATTGTAGTTCTCAGCAAGGGGATTGGTGCAGCCCAGCACCTCGAATGAGTCGCACACGCCGTCTCCATCTTCATCGACGAGGCACACGCCGTCGCAATCATAGCCGGCCTCCGGATACGTGCATTCGGTGGAAGTATCGGCGATCGGGTTGAAATCACACGCCGCCGGATCCATGCAGCCAGACGTAAAGCACGAACCATCGTCGTCGGTGGCTGCAGGGAAGTAGTTGTCGGCGTTTTCGTCCGTGCACCCCGGGAATTCCAATTCGTCGCAAATGCCATCGCCGTCGGTGTCGTTGTTGCATTCGCCCGCGCAATCGTACGCCGGCGCTGGGTAAGTACACGTGCCATCTTCATCGGTCGCCTCTGCCTCAAAATTGCACGCCTCTGCGTCTGTGCAACCGGCCACCTCAAATGGGTCGCACACCCCGTCGCCATCGGCATCGGCCAAGCACGCCCCGTCGCAGTCGTATCCCAATTCTGGGTAAATGCACTCCACGGCATCCGTCACCCCTTCTGCGTAATTGCAGCTCGCAGGATCCTCGCACCCGGCCACTTCAAACGGATCGCACACGCCATCGCCATCCGCATCCTCTAGGCATTCCATTTCACAGCTGTATCCGTCGGGCGCAAACCAGCACGACCCATCATCCGAATTGGCCTCCGGATCGTAATTGCACGCATCTTCCGCGGTGCATCCCGGTGCGCCAGCACCAAATTCAAACGTGGCCAGTTGCTCGTCAAAAGGATTGCCTCCGAGGAAGCATTGCAGATTGAGTTGACCCGAAAGCAGCCCATTCGTCGTGACTTGAGCCAACAGGACTTGCAGATCATTCCCGGCCAGTCCGTTATCACTACCGGGCAACACAAACCAACTTCCGCCAATCTCCGAGTTCAGCACAAAATTCTCACCCGCCTCAAAAGCTGCCTGCTCCGCGATGATGCCCAAGCTGGAGATGCCCTCCTCGTTGACACCGGACGGCGCCAAGTCCAACCCGATGGTCAACCAACTGTCGTAATTCAAATCCGGGAGGATGCTCAAGAAAAATCCGTTGAGGTCGGTGCCAAACGAACCGCCGGCTGGATGCTGGAAAAACGAGGTGGTCGTCGAGATGTCAATGGGCTCTTCAGCGCTGCCGTATACTGCCCCCACAAAATCCGTTGAATCGGTCAATTGCGCATACAACCGGTAGGTCGTCATTCCGGTCAAATCCGAGTTGCCAACCATACCGTCGTGCACTTGAACCGTCTCTACGGTAATGGCCGTTACCTGGGCATACAAAGGAAGGGACAGGGCCGTACAGCACACGAAAAGTGCCGCTAAGGCCACGCGGGTGGCAATGCGAAGCATCGAAGTAGGTTTTGGTTAGGGTATTCCCAATTTAACCTATTAATCGATTATTATCAAAGTTTTATTTGATTTTATATCAGAAAACCAGGCCAAGGATGTCGGCAACGAGTGCCACGGCGCCTGTCAAGACCAACCCGCTCAGCACCAAGGACAAGGCGATGCGGCCCAAGCGGGATTGGCTCCAATCCATCTTCTCTCCCCAGATGAGGGCATGCACAAGCGGTGCGCCCACAATGCTCGCCAAGAACACCACGAGGAAGCCGATGATGCTGAACGGCATGTACCCCCACATGAGGAGCGCCGCCCCGATCAACGTCAACGTCAATTCCGCATCGCGGTCCAATTGAATGGCGGTGTCGTGGGTTTGCTTTTTTGCCAAGCTTGGCGTAGAAGAAACCTGTTGGATTCCTTGGGGCGCGGCAATCGCCAAGGCCTCCATTCCAGCCGGCCTGGCTCCCGCAACGGGCACGGGCCGATGTGAGACCGGTGCAGCTTGAAGCGCTTCATGTTCCCACACCTCCACTACCTCGGTTTCATTCAAGGTGGCCATGGTCACCTCCTCATCGGAGGCCACCCGCATCTCGGCGGTACGTTCAACATGCCACCCGGGCATCAACGTGCGCTTTTGAATGGAACATCCCGACGCCAACACGGCCATCGCCGCGACGAGAATTACTGCTCTCCTCTGCATGCCTGAAATCTACCGACCATCCCCGCTGCATCCCGTCGCCGGATTGAAACTTTTCGACACCTCCGACGGTTGGAAACTCTAATGACACTTGCCATGCCCACTGTTGAAGACTGTTTCCTGCCGCTGTTGCGGGTGCTCGCGGCTGGTGGTGAGCCCATGGTGGAACAAGCGGTGCTGCAAGCGGCGAAGCAAGAAGGATTCAGTGCCCTGCCCTCCATCTTCCACATTCAAACGGACAAACGCGGGGTGCCGCTCATTCAGCGCCGCATCGCTTGGGCCAAATTCTATTTGAACGCCGCCGGATTCATCCAGCACCGTTCGCGCAACCTCATCCAGATCACTGAAGATGGTATCGCCGCCGTGAAGTCCAATACGTGCAACTGGATGCTGCTTTCGTCTTCCCGCGCGTGGGGACAAAAATTTGGGCCGGGATGGCTCCCACCCCAGGCGCAACCTTGACGAACAAAAAACCCCCGCCGAAGCGAGGGTTGATGGGTGACTAATGGGATTTGAACCCACGACCCCTGGAACCACAATCCAGTGCTCTAACCAACTGAGCTATAGCCACCGTTTCCCCATAAAGGGAGCGCAAAGATAATTGAGATTTCTAAAGTCCGTGCAACCCGTCAGCAAAAACCTGACGGAATCAACTGGATTGAAATCAAGGGCAATCCAACCCAAAAACAGCAAGTAACAAAAGCAGATCGCTAACCCCGACGAGCCCGTTGCAGTCCAAATCGGTTGAAAGCGCAGACCCTTCGTAGAGGTTTAATCCGCCCGGTGGCATTGTCGTGAGGAAGTACAAGAGGTCCGTAGTACCCCGCTCGCCGTTCAAATTGAAATCCCCCAGGCAGGCTTCACCGATCCATTCTGTGAACGTTTGGGTGCAGCCCTGCCAATCCGTTTCCATTGTGATCTCATAATACCCTGCGGGCATTTCGGCCAGCAAAGAATCTCCGGTTTCTCCGGTCGTCTCATTTTCCCAATTGCAATTCCAGCCTTCCCAAGCGTTCATGAAAGAGGCGACATCAACACCCTCACAGGGCACGTAGTCCAGTCCTTGATTTGGTATGGGTGCGACCAAAAGGGAAAAACGATCGGTTTCTGTTGTCAAGTCATCGACCACGAGTGATGCACCCGATGCACCTACAGAGTAAATCGTATCCAATGTGAGATCACGAATCGCTACGCAGAGAGACGACAAGAAAATAGAGTCCCCTAACAATTTCGCTTCAATCGTTTCGTCTAATCCTGTCGAAATAACCAAAGGAATTGAATCAACAGCATTGACACCTCCCATGCTCTGGATGGACAGTTCCTCTCCCGTGGAGGCCTCCATCCATGCTCTCAACTTGTTGTGGCCATGGGAGTTGTAGAATAAGCCATCTTCCTCGATGCTGTAGGACGCTGTCGCTGATGTCAAGAAATCAAGGTACAATCGGGTGATTTGCTCAGATGCATTGCTCAATTCCAAACCGAGTGAACCTTCAAATTCTTCATCATATTCACGCACGAAACCGTCAGAATCAGGCAAAACAATATCCGATTCCATGAAGGTAATCGTCAAGGGCGACTCTACTTTGACCCAAGCCGACTGGCCGACCGCAAGGAACTGAGGCCCATCACCTGTTCCATTTTGATTTCGAATCGCATAAGTAGGTTCGGCAGAGGAGTTGTCATTGACCCAAAAACTGGAAATACCCTCCGTTCGATTGAGTACGGCAACCAAATCCACTGGCGCAGGGTATGGATTCGTAATCAGGTGCCAACCATCTACCTCCGAGTTGCTCTGATTCGGATCATCGGTAAAGGTGAGTTCTACGGATACGTCGCCCCGTTGGAAATTTCCGGGAACACTTAGGGTCAGTGGTTCTGGGGTCATTAGCAAAGCCATATAACCCCGTTCCAGGGCTATCGTGTCAGACGTGTTCCATTCGTATGACCACCCCGACGAAGCCGAACCAAACATGGATTCTTGGTAACTGAAAGGCAGCATGGCGAAGCTAGAGCCAACCCAATCTGAAAATTGCGCCCCCGTGACATAAGAGCCTAGGTTCACCCAAGTCAAAGCGTTATTCGGATCGGCAGGGATATACCGCTCAAAATTGAGTTCCCCTTGTACCTCACCAAGAGCGCCGATAAAGGCGGTTCCTTCCGCATCAGACTTGAGTGTGAACGATGCGGTATCAGCTACCACCACCTCTGCCTCCTCGGAATTCAATAGCCACACTGAGCCCGTGGAATTGATTTCAATTGCATTGGAAATGGTCAAGCGCTGACTGGGCTTCTCGATGACCAGTGAATCAACGACCAGCAAATCGCCCTTGATTTCTTGGATCGCTTCGCCCGAAAAAGACAAGGATTTTACGCCCGAGATGCTTCCGTGATTGATGAAATCCCCCTTGATGTCCAAAATGAAACCATTCTTCACGGGTGGAAGCAAAATTTCACCTGCGTTGACCAAGTCTCCGTTGACCACATACGGCGTGGTTTCGTTGGAAAGGTCCAAGACTGAGCCGACATCCACAGCAAGCGCGGTTCCCGTCTGTGACAACGCTGGATTCATCGGATAATCGTCTTCTCCGTTCTCTACAAAGCCCGTTGGCGGAACACAATCCACAACTGTTATCAGCGGATTGCCGAATCCATCGCCGTCAGCGTCCTCAAAATACGTGGTACCGTAATGACACGTGCCGTTTTCAATGGTCGCCGTCTCGTCGTAATTGCAAGCGTGGCTATCCGTGCACCCCGAAACCATCAAGCACGTGTAGACCTCGAAGATCAAATCAAGACCGCTCTCCCAGTCGCCACTGTACGCTGCATTCCCACCGGAATAAGAATCCGTGTACCTCCCTAATCCAGCACCCAGCGCCAGTTCAATCACGTAGGTCTCTCCCTGCTCCACGAGCAAAGAGTCCATGTAAAAATCTTTCCATGTGTAGAACTGTCCTCCGTTGGATCCCGGTAGGCAAGACGAAGTCGTACCCGAGGTCGCCGGCAGAACTGCGCTGCTTCCGATAAGGTCTCCTCCGTTCCAACTTTGGGCATCATACGACCGAAGATTCAACGAAGAAGAAAG
>CALKYI010000255.1 GCA_938003665.1 uncultured Flavobacteriales bacterium | reverse complement strand
TCTCGAATTCCAGGGATCGACAAGCACCCTTCGTCCATTTCCCCGGTGTCGTCCGACTCATCAAACAGCACCGGATTGATCATCACACGCTTGAAGTCTTTGCAACCCGGGTCGCCTTTGTCGCCCTCGGCAAAGGGAGAACCGTCACAAACGAACAGACGAATGGAAAGGCCGACTTGTGGAGCGGCCAATCCCACCCCGTCGGCCTCGTACATGGTTTCCCACATATTCTGCACCAACTCGTCCAATCCGGGATGGCTTTGCTCAATGTCCTCAGCTTCGGCTTTCAAAACCGGATCTCCGTACGCGACAATGGGTAAAATCATGGGGCAAAGTTAGGACAGTTATTCGGCTAGGAACACCCTACTTTTGCACCATGCAAATGCTGGACACCATCCCAGAAGCCATCGAAGCGGTGCGCAACGGCGAGGTCATCATCGTCGTGGATGATGAGGACCGAGAAAACGAAGGGGATTTCCTTGTGGCTGCTCGACATGCTACGCCAGAGGTCGTCAACTTCATGGCCACTCACGGACGCGGATTGATTTGCGCTCCCTTGGTGGAAGAGCGGTGCGACGAACTCGAATTACCGCTGATGGTCCAATCCAACAACGCTGCGTACGAAACGCCCTTCACCGTGAGCGTCGACCTGATCGGCCACGGGTGCACCACGGGCATCTCAGCGCAAGACCGCTCCAAGACCATCCAAGCGCTCATCAATTCCAACACACAGCCCGAAGAGCTGGGCAAGCCCGGACACATTTTCCCACTGCGGGCACGTAAGGGAGGTGTTCTGCGCCGTGCGGGCCACACCGAAGCGGCCATCGATTTCGCCCGCCTCGCCGGATTTGAGCCTGCGGGCGTTATCGTGGAGATCATGAACGAAGACGGCACAATGGCCCGCCTTCCACAATGCCGCGAATTGGCGGACAAATTCAATTTGAAACTCGTGTCCATCGCCGATTTAATTGAGCATCGCCTTCAGAACGAGACCTTGATCGAGCGCGTGAAGGAGATGGAAATTCAGACAGCATTTGGACCATTCAAAGCGGTTGTGTTCCGGCAGTCCTCCAACGAGGTCGAACACGTGGCTTTGGTGAAAGGAACATGGGAGGAAAACGATGAAGTCCCGGTCCGTGTACACAGCTCCAGCATGCTCGGAGATGTTTTCCAAATTACCGACTTCGGCAAAGGCCCAATGCTCCATGCGGCCATGAAGAAAATGGACGAAATCGGATGTGGCGTTTTGGTGTACTTGAACAAGCTGCGTCAAGGTGGGGGCATCCTCGATGAATTGAACGCTTACGAACGCATTCAGCAATCGGGCCAGAAAGCACCTGCGCGCATGGACACCAAAGACTATGGCATTGGCGCCCAGATCGTCCGGCAGCTCGGCGTGCGCAATTGCCACGTGCTGACCAACACCGAGCGCACCCTCGGCCCCATCGGTTACGGCCTCACCATCACCAAAACATCGAGCTTGGAGCTACCGAAATAGCCAGCGCCTCGAGTTTGAAGCAACAAAAAAGGGACCACATGTGGTCCCTTTTTTCATAT
Organism: uncultured Flavobacteriales bacterium; assembly: GCA_938003665.1. Classification (GTDB taxonomy): domain Bacteria; phylum Bacteroidota; class Bacteroidia; order Flavobacteriales_D; family Sanyastnellaceae; genus UA16. Next base: position 815 of record CALKYI010000255.1, on the reverse strand, counting down.
GGTGAGCGGCGATGCGCTTATCCTTCTTGCTTGTCGGCGCCTTTCTTGTCGAATTTGCCGTACTTCTGGCGGAACTTGTCAATACGACCTGCCGTATCCACGAATTGCGCTTTTCCGGTGTAGAACGGGTGCGACTTGTGGCTGACTTCCACCTTGACCAATGGGTACTCGTTTCCGTCTTCCCACTTGATGGTTTCTTTGGTTGCTGCAGCCGAACGGCTCAAGAACGCGTAGTCGTTTGACATGTCTTTGAAAACAACCAATCGGTAGTTATCGGGGTGGATTCCTGGTTTCATAGCTCGTATTGTATTCCCTTAAGGGGCGGCAAAGATAAGTGACATGCCGGGAATTTCAAACACTTACACTTTTTAACGAGTCCGTGTCAATAACGAATTCGCAATGCGCGTTATCACCTTGAAACCGGCCCGATATTTGTTCTGGTTTTAAGTGAGTTTAGCGCAAGCTAAGCATCAAGTGATAATTTGGTTAAGTTGGTCCTGTCCCAGAACGCTGGGACAGGACTATTTTTTTTACCCTACCCCTCCTCCTCCCCCCCCACTTCGCCCACATCCAAGTGTTTGCAATTCCAGGGCCTCGCGCGCGAGCCCTTTGCACTGTGAAATAGCTTGCCTTTGTGGATGAACCCTTAACATACCGCTGGTTGCTGATCGGATTGGTGCTGTTGCCGTCGACACCGTGACAGGCGGCACAGGGGTCGCTTTTCGCCTTGCCGGCCTCCGGGACGGCGGCATTCGCGGGGAAAGCGAACAGGCCGGACAGGGCCAGCACGATGACTCCAAGTTGGCTCGCTTTCA
>CALKYI010000254.1 GCA_938003665.1 uncultured Flavobacteriales bacterium | reverse complement strand
GTCCGTTTGTCCGACACCGCTCATGGGTATGGTCGGTGTCATCGAAGACCGCGCTATCCGCATGTCGCTTGATTTCAAGGAGAAAGGTGAGCTCATCTTCTTGCTCGGTGATGTCACCAACTGCATCAACGCTTCGGAATACCTCGCCAGCATCGCAGGAGTCGACCGGTCGCCCGCCCCTCACTTCAATTTGGAAGCGGAGGGCAAGGTGCAAGGCTGCGTGCGGAAGGCCATCGAACGGGGCTGCATTCGCGCCGCCCACGACGTGGCCGACGGCGGCTTGTTCGTGAGCTTGCTCGAGATGGCGATGCCGAACGGACTTGGGTTCGACGTGGTCACCGACGATGACATCCGCTTGGATGCGTTCTTGTTCGGCGAAGGGCAGGGCCGCATCGTGGTGAGCTGCGAAGAAAACCAGCAGGACCGCCTGCTCGATATCATCGAAGAATTCGATGTGCCGATTGTTTTGCTCGGTCACGTGACCAAAGGCAAAATCGTCGTCGACAACACGCATTTTGGATTCTGCGAGGAGTGGCGAAATACCTTTGATAATGCCTTGGAAGAGGAGTTGATGGGTTAACTTGGCGCGTGATGTGCACGCAGCATACCATTTCCAGGCAATCCACGTTGATGAACGCATGAAGCAGTGGTTTCGCTACATCTTCAGCCGTTCCTTCATCCGCACCGTGTTCCGGTTGGGAATTGCGTGGGCTGTATTGTTGGGCGGGTTGTGGATTTATTTGAAGGTGTACACCCAACCCGGCTCCACCCGGGAAATGCCGGAATTGAAAGGCGTGACGATACAGGAAGCATCTGACGAATTGGCGGCGTTGGGACTCATCCCTGTGCATTTGGACAGCATCTACAGCCGAAAAGGCCGGCCTTTTGAGGTCATCGATCAAGTGCCACCTGCCGCTTCCAAAATCAAGGCTGGCCGCAAGGTCTATTTGACGACATACCGCAGCACACCTCCGTACGAGCGACTCGGCATTGAGGAGGGCCAGGACCCGGGCATCGCGCGCATCATCCTTGAAAACAAGGGCTTCGAAGTGGAAGAGGCGTTTGAGCCCAATGTGGCCTTGGTGGGGCGGGTGATCCGCATGGAAGACGAACAGGGCAAAGCGTTGGCCGCTGATTCCCGTCGCCCAAAAGGAACCCGCGTGGTCTTGATTTCTGGAACAACAACCCGTGAACTGGTGGGGGTGCCAAATGTGAAGGGGCTGACGCTTGAAGAGGCGCGAACAGCGTTGTTGGAGGCCAAACTCAGCGTGGGCCTCGTGGAATTTGCAGAATCGGTGGAAGACGCGAGCGATTCGGCCCGTGCGAAAGTGCTTGAGCAGCACCTGTTGCCGACGCGTGATAAGGCTGTACCGGCCGGTACCGAATTGGATTTATACCTCGGCTTGCGATGGGACCGAGGCCGAACTGAACAGAATTAAGGCATGCAAGATTGGAATGAGAACCGTGCGATGACCATTTGCTTTTGGCGGCAGCACCTGTTGCTTTTGGGTTTTGCCGCAGTTTGGGCGCTGCAGCCCGTAGCCGCTCAATCGCCGGCGTCAACCCAAGAAACCGAGCGCGACTTGGTGGCCGTTCCAATGGCGAACGAGGCCGAGGAAGCTCGCCGCCACCACTCAGGCGCGCGCGGTGCTGCGTTGTCGCTTCCGTTTTTTGATGACTTTTCGACCCCTTCCATGCCCGGTCCGGGATTTGAAGGGTACGAGGCGTACCAGCGGTGGGAGTCGGGTTCTGCCCGCATCACATCCACATACGCGCTGAATGCACCGACCATCGGATGCGCCACTTTGGACGGGCTGGACCGTACGGGGTATCCGTACAATTTTGTCGAGGTGAATACCCCCGACTGGGCCGATACCTTGACGTCCATGCCCATCGCGCTCAACGGGTACTTCCCGGAGTCCAACATCCACCTGATGTTCTATGTGCAAGGGGGCGGACGGGGCAATGCACCCGATCCGGGCGAGGACGAACTGGTGCTTGAATTCAAATCGGAGGACGACGTGACCGGCGAGGTAATTTGGACCGAGGTGTGGTCTACGGACAGTTCGACGACTGAGACCTTTGAACGGGTGTTCGTGGCTGTGGATCAATTCCAATGGCTGGACAACGCGTTCCAATTCCGGTTTCGTAACTGGGGAGCCTTGGCTGGGAATGTAGACTTGTGGCATTTGGACTACATCTTGCTCGACGACCAAATCGATCCGCTGACGTTTGAAGTGCAAAGTGAGGTGGCCATCGTGGAACCTGTGAACACGTTCCTGCGCGAATACACGCGCATGCCCTGGAACCACTTCACGGCCAACCCGGCGTTTTACATGCGGGACAGCCTCGTGATGCAGCAGCGCAACCTCAGCACGACCCAAGCGGATAACATCGAAAGCGGATTTTCCATTGCCTTCGATGGAGCGGCTGCAACCTACCCGAGTCCCTTCCAGAATACCAATGTTTTGCCGGAAGCGCCATTTACGACACCGATTTACCTGGGCAACAATCCCCAAGGCGAGGACTTCGTTTTCGATACATCGGTCAGCGATACCACGGCGGTGTTTGACGTGGCCGTCTGGCAGAGCTCCATTGGCCTGCTTCACACGGAGAAGGTGGGGGTGCCAGATAACGACAGCATCACCTTCAAGCAAGTCTTTGATATCGATTTCGCCTACGATGACGGCACCGCCGAAAAGGCCTACGCCTTGACCGCTGCCGG
>CALKYI010000253.1 GCA_938003665.1 uncultured Flavobacteriales bacterium | reverse complement strand
GAGCAAATTCATGGTCTCATTCGCAAACGCCAAAAGCGCCGGATCGGACGACCCGTGTGCTATGACATAAACACCCCCGGGAGCAATGATTGCACCTTCGGCAAACGTGTTCCAGTATTCGTATTCGCCCACCACGGATGGTGCGTTGCTTACGTTGGGGTAAGCGTAGCCGCTGAGGTCGATGGCCTCATTGGTGGGGTTGTAAATTTCGAGGTACTTGTTATTGCTGCTTCCTTCGGCATACTCCGAGAAGAACAGCCCGCATTGTGCGGTTCCTGCCAAGCCAGTTCCGATGAACATGGCCGCGAGCAACAGGTTGAGTGAACGCATGTTGTGAGATTTGGTTAAAATGGTGACGCAAACTACTGAAAACTCGACAAATCAACGCATTGTGTGGATAAAAACAACAATTCGTTAATCTAATCAAGCGTTTACACGGATACTACCTCCTTCGATGCCTGTCGGTTCATTCGAACAGGCGCATCTGGTCGGGAAGCTGACGAAACGATGTGCGGTGATGCGGGGTCAATCCGTGGGCGGCGATGGCCGCACGGTGCTGCTTGGTGGGATAGCCTGCATTCGCATTCCAGGCGTAAGCCGGATACTCCTCGTGCAGAGCACCCATGTAATCGTCGCGGTGCGTTTTGGCCAGAATGCTCGCTGCGGCAATGGATACAAACCGCGCATCGCCTTTGACAAAGCATTCGTGGGGAGGCAAACCCTCCGATGTGCGGAATCGATTCCCGTCGATAAGCAGAAACTCCGGCTGTACTTCCAAGGCGCGAACCGATCGGCGCATGGCCGCGAACGATGCGTTGAGTATGTTGATTTGATCGATTTCTTCAGGTGAAACATGGGTCACCTTCCAAGCAAGTGCATTCTTTTCTATTTCCACCCGCAACGCGTCCCGCTTTCCGCGGGATAACTGCTTCGAATCATTGAGCTCACCCTGTTTCGCCAGATGCGCGGCAAAATGTGCTGACAAGACCACTGCAGACGCCGTGACTGGACCCGCAAGGCAGCCTCTACCTGCCTCATCGCAGCCGGCCTCCAATCGATTCGCAACCACCCACGCCTTCAGCATGCCCTTACCACGTTTTGCAAATGGAAGACCACAACTGTTCCGCAGATTCATCCCAACTGAAATGCCGAGCACGCACGAGTCCTTTCTCGATCGCCTCAGCCCGCAACGCAGCATCAGTATCCAATTGGCACATGGCGTGCGCAATGGCACTTGGATCCGCGGGGTCCACCAATGCCGCAGCCGCACCGCCGCACACTTCTGGCATGGCCGTCACATTGCTCGCGATGACAGGAACCCCTGAAGCAAATGCCTCTACAATGGGGACTCCGAATCCCTCAAACCAAGGCACAAACACGAGCCCTTCTGCATTTCGCATGACTTCAGCGAGTTGAGTGCGTGGCAATCTGCCCGCATAGTGCACCCCAGCCTGTTGTCCCAA
>CALKYI010000252.1 GCA_938003665.1 uncultured Flavobacteriales bacterium | reverse complement strand
GGTGCGATTGCAACCCGCATTCTGCTCGCGTACTCGCCAAACGCGGATGGGAGCGTGTCGCTGTCCATTTAAAGACCAAAGGGGGCATTGCTTTCGAGAATGCGTGGTACCGCCTCTCCTGAGCGCCTGGAGGCTATTTCGATGGCGTGATGGGCGCTCCCTTTCGCAGTTCCTTTTGCAATTCCTTCCTCAGCTCCAAGCGTTTGTGTTTTTTACGCTCCTTCATGAGGCCCTTGCGCAAACTGAAAACCATGAAAATGAGCAACACCGCATAAGGGACCCCCGCAGCGATGGACATAGCTTGCATGGCCTTGAGTCCACCTGAAAGCAGCAACGCCGCAGCAACCGCCCCTTCTGTCAGTGCCCAAAAGATCCGTTGGCCTTTGGGAGCATCCAGCTTTCCCCCGCTCGTCAACATGTCCACGACCAGCGAACCGCTGTCCGAAGAGGTGATGAAAAAGCTCGTAACCAACAAAATACTCACGACGCTGGTGATCTGGGCCAACGGATAATGCGACAGCATCACGAAAAGCGCGGTGCTCAAATCCTCCTGGACTGCGGTTCCCACATCCGTGATGCCTTGCATGTCCAATTCCAGTGCCGCGGTACCGAAGACCGCGAACCAGAAAAAGGTGAAAATCACCGGCACTGTGAGGACGTGCAGCACGAACTCTTTGACGGTACGGCCCTTGGAAATCCGTGCGATGAAAATGCCGACAAACGGAGACCACGCGATCCACCACGCCCAGTAAAACACCGTCCAGCTGTTCTGCCAGTGTCCGTTTTCTTGGAACGCCTCCGACCACGTGCCAAGCGAAATCATCTGCTGCACATAGAGGCCGGTGCTCTGCAGGAAAACGTCTAAGATTTTCACCGTGGGGCCCAGAAAAAGGACCAGCAACAGCAGCGTGCACGCAATCCAGATGTTCAGCTCGGACAAGATGCGCACGCCTTTTTTCAGCCCCGTCACCACAGACACCGTCGCAAACAACGTAATGACGGCGATCAAGACCACTTGGCCGTTGACGCCCAATTCCACACCTGACAGGTGCGTGAGGCCCGAGCCAATTTGCTGAACGCCAAAACCCAACGAGGTGGCCAAGCCCACCAACGTCGCAATGACCGCGAGGGCGTCGATGGCGTGACCGATCGGGCCGTAGATTTTCTTCCCCAAGACAGGATAGAAAATGCTCCGTATCGACAATGGAAGCCCCTTATTGAACGTGAAAAAAGCCATGCCCAGGCCCACAATGGCATAGATGGACCACGGAAAAACGCCGTAGTGCAGGTACGAGATTTGAAAGGCTGTCGACGCTCGCTTTGCGGCGTCCGCGATTTCATAGGGAGGTTGATGAAAATGAATCATCGGCTCCGCCACCCCAAAGAAGACCAGACCGATGCCCATGCCTGCAGAGAACAGCATGGCCAACCACTGCAATTTGCTGAACTCAGGCTTTGCATCCGGCCCGCCCAATCGGATGGAACCAAATTTGCCCAAGCCAAAGTACAACGCGGCGACAAAGGCCACGTTGACCGCCAAAATCAGCATCCACCCCAGGTTTTCATATGCGATGGACTGAAAAGCCGAGAAAAAGCCCTCTATGCGGCTCTGCGCGAACAGCGCGCTCACAATGAACACCGCCACCACCAAAACGGCGGGTACGACCACCGGGTAGCACAGGTCAAAATGTTTTCGGTACCAATCTTTCAATGATGACATGTGGGGGCGCGTTTCCGGCGTTGCAAATGATCGTTTGTAGCGAAAATAAAGCGCCCGGCATTACCGGGCGCTTCTTCTTCAACAATGCAAATGAAACTCAATCCTGTACGAGCCACATGGCCGCATTGAAATCGTTTCCGCCCAAGCCGTTGACGGCATTGGCGTAATTCGTTCCATTGAGGCTTTGCTCTTCACCGGGGTAAACAAACCGCAGCGGGAGCATATCGTTGTTCGAATTGTTGCACGGAGGCGTCAAGAAGGGCAGCGCACTCCAATCACCGGAGGCGTTGTAGTACCAGCGACGCACCTCGAAGTAGCTCTCCATTCCGTGGAAGTAAAGCGCCACCCATTTTTGTTCGTGCAAACGCAATTCAGTTCCGTCGTATGCAACATCAGGCTGTGCCAAGAAGTCGTCAACCGACGTGAGTCCCGTATCCGAAGGGTCTGCACCATGGTCCATCATGGAAGCGATGATGCCGTTGTTGTAGTGCGTCTCCGCATCGTCGGCAATCCATCCGTTCATGGCTCCTTCAGCCAAGATGAAGCATTGTTCAGCATACGATAACCAGACTCCCATGGCCTTGTCCGGTCCTACCGGATGCCCGGGATAATCGTAATACGCATACCCCAATCGAGAACCGGAGTCATCGCATCCCTTACCGCCGTTGATCCAACCCGCGTATTGCTCGTCGTCCGTGCCAATGGTCGCCTCCGTTGGACGAGCGTATTGCATCAGGCGAGGATCCGCTGTGTTGGCCAAGTGCTGGTACAGTTGCTCCCCCAAACGAACAGACTCAAAGTCACCGGTTTTGAATGGGATCAACGGGTACTCGTTCGGGAACGAACCTTGGTACATGAGCGCCGCGTTGTGCGCGGTTCCTTCCATCAAAGGCCGTGACGCCACCTCCGCAAATTGCACAGATACGTCTGATTGTGAAGAAGCGTGCAAGAGCAGTCGAAGGTGCAGCGCATTGGCGAATCGATGCCACAGATCTGAGTCACCGCCGAAGAGGATGTCCCCCCCAATGGTTCCCGGTCCGGCTGCCGCAAACAAAGCATGCGCCTCGTCCAACATGGCGAACAATCCGTTTTCGCCCGTGTAAATGGTCTCTTGTCCGTCGTAAGCTGGAGTAAAGATGCCCTCTCCGCCCATCAACGCCTCCGAAAACGGCACATCACCGTACGTATCCGTCAGCACATGGAATGCCATCGCTTTCAATGTCAGCGAAACGGCCATCAAACGGTCGTCCCCGTTCGCTGCAGCTGCATCTTCCATGTTCTTGATGTCACGAAGAGCACCGTACATGCCCTGCCACAACGGTTCCACCCCAATGATGGGAGCTGAGTTCCAGTTGTAGATGTCTACTTCGTTTCGGAGCGACTTGGCTGTGTGCTGTGAAGCGCAGTTCGCAATGAAGAAAGCGTGTCCAACCTGGGTGTTGGTCATGTCGCGGATGACACCCGGTAGCAGAATGTCCGGCGTCACCGACTCCGGCTGATTGGGGTTTTGGTTGAGGTCCTCCAGCTTTTCACATCCCACCGTGCTGAACAGGATGAGCGCCAGGACAAAAATCAAAGATTGAATAGTGAATTTCATGGTTGCTAGCGTTAGAGGATTAGAATGTGGCGTTCAACGACAGTCCGATGGTACGCGCGGAAGGAATGGACGTGGACTCAAATCCGGGAACGAACGTTCCGCCGCGGATGGAGTAGGTCTCTGGGTCGATGGATGGAACCTTCGTCCACAAGAACAGGTTACGCCCTACAATTGACATGGTCACGCTTTCGGCGCCCACTTTGGATGCGAGCTCATCGGAGAGCATCATGCCCAATCGCAGTTCCCGCAGCTTCAAGTACGTCGCATCGTACGTCGCCGCTTCGATGTTGTCGCGGCTGAATCCGTTGCCGTAGTAAGCGTAGAAGTAGTCACGTGTAGGAGCCGCAACGGTGTTTTCTACCAACTGCCCGTCCTCGTTGTACATCACGCCTGGGCCTACAACGCCCCAGCTGTCTTGGTCCACGGCGGTGTATACCGGCACCCCTTCGGCATCGTATGACACGGCATACGTCTGACGGCCTTCCAATGTGGTCAAATCCAACAAGGGATCGTCCGCATTGGTGATGGCGCCGCCCGTCGCTGACAACGCGTGGGTTCGGCTGTAAATTTTGCCACCGATCTGTGCACCCAAAAGCGCGCTGGCCACGAAACGTCCGCGGCGCACTTCGTTGTTCCATCCAATCAACGCGTCCGGCTGATAAGAACCAGCACTGACCTTTTCTTCGGTCAACAGCGGCAAACCGTTTTCATGAATGATGTTGCCGTCATCGTCGCGCTGGAAACCCAGACCGACCATCTGACCCAAGGCGAGGCCTTCCTGAGCCTCCAAGCTCAAGTCTTGCCCACCGTCATTGGGGTAGATGTCCGCAACCATCTGGTACGTGGAGATTTCATCCGGCAAGGAGAGAACCGTGCTGCGGTTCCGCGTCACGTTCAACGTGCTCGTCCACACCAAATTTTCGTTTTCAATCGGCGTGCCTTGCAGCACCAACTCAATTCCGCGGTTTCGGATCTCACCCGAGTTCACGATGCGGCTGGTGTAACCCGATGTGGAGGCCAATGGCAAGTTCACAATCTGGTCTTTCGACACCAGGTCGTACCACGCCACGTCGAGGCCTAACCGGCCTTCCCAAAATCGCATGTCCAAACCGAACTCCAATGAGGTGGTGCGCTCCGGCAGCAAATTGGCGTTGTTCAACTGCGCGCTCTCGCCCGCAACCGGGTACTCGCCCCATGCATTGTCGTATGAGTAAATGTTCCGAATGCGGTACGGGTTGGTGTCACCCCCTACTTGAGCGTATGCCGCTCGAACCTTGGCAAACGACAGGGCTGAGGACGCATCCATGTCCATCATCTCACTGAGGATGGCACTCATCGATACACTCGGGTAGAAGTAGCTGTTGTTGCCGGCAGGCAGCGTCGAGCTCACGTCGTTACGACCCGTGATGTCGATGTACAAGTAGTTTTTGTACGAAATGTTGGCCAAGCCAAATACGCTGTTGATGCCTTTGCGGTACTCAAACTGGTCCGTGATGACACCCGATCGGGCATTGCCGAGGTTGTAAATGCCGGGGATGAGCAACTGCGGAGCGTTCGCCCGCAACGAATTGCTTTCCTGGCGCATGATGTTTCCACCGGCCTTGAAGCTGACATTCAAATCCTTGTCGTAGTCCACACCGTCATAGCTGAACAATACCTCCGTGTTCGTCTCTTGGAAGCTCAACGCATCCTCGCGGTAGCTGCCCAGCAGCACACTCTTTGTCGACATGGCTCGGCGGTATTCGCGGTGCTCGTTGTTGACGTCCACGCCCTGTCGGAACCGAACGCTCAAGCGATCTGTCCAGTCCCACTCGGCCATGATGTTTCCGAACAAACGATCCCCGGTGAAACCATTGGTGTTCTCATTAACCACGAACCATGGATTGTTGGTCCAGAGCTCCTCCACATTGGCTTGCTGTACATTTTCTTGACCAGGCTTCCAGTAGTCCTCCAAATCCGCGATTGGCGTATTGCGCGGGAACCAAATCCAGTTGTACATGATGGAACTGGATTCGTCGTAACCGGCATTGGGAACGTTGTCCGAGCCGCTGCGCACGTAGTTCATGTTGGTGCGTACCCGAAGCTTCTCACCGATGTCCTGTCCGGTGCTCATGCTGATGGTGTGGCGCTTCAAATCCGTGTTGGGAACAATGCCACGTGAGTTCAGGCTTGTGTAGCCCATTCGGAAGTCTCCGGTCTCGGACTGATTGGTGACGGCTACGTGGTTGCGCGTCGTGATGCCCGTTTGGAAGAAATCCCGAACGTTGTCGCCTCCTGATACAAAGGGGACTCGCTAACCGTTTGAGTTCCATTGCGCAATCTCAGTGCCGTCGAGTGCTGGGCCCCAGTTTTCACCGAACGCGTCGTAGTAATCACCGGTGTAGGTTGAACCTCCGTTGTAGCTGTAGCGGCCGTAGCCCCCTACACCGTACTCTTGTTGGTAATCGGGGAGCCGAAGAATGTTGCTCAACGTCGTTGTGGAGTTGAGCGAAACGCCCCAGCCTTCTTTGCCTGTGCCGTCCTTCGTGGTAATCAAGATGACACCGTTGGCAGCACGCGTACCGTACAGGGCGGCTGCGGCTGGTCCCTTCAACACTGAGACCTCTGCGATATCGTCTGGATTGATGATCTGCGCCGCGTTTCCGAAATCAATGGTCGTTGAACCGTTCAAACCATCACCGGGGCTGAACAACCCATTCGTAATGGGCATCCCATTCACAACGAACAACGCTTGGTTGCCTCCAGAAAGGGAATTCTCACCCCGGATGGTGATATTCGCTGAGGCGGTTGGGCCGGATGCAGACCCTTGAATGTTAACACCGGACAGTTTTCCGTTCAGTCCGTTAACGACATTGACGGCTGTCACCTCTCTAACACTCTTACAGTCCACTTTTTGAATGGCATATCCAAGCGATTTTTCTGATCGCCGGACTCCCAGCGCCGTCACGATGGCTTCTTCCAATAACTCTCCGCTGCTGAGTTCAATCGCGTAGTTGGTGCGGCCGTCGAGGGCAACCGTGGCCGTTTTATAGCCCACGAAACGGACCACCAATGCGGCGTCGCCTTCATTTATTTCGATTGCGAAATTTCCATCGA
>CALKYI010000251.1 GCA_938003665.1 uncultured Flavobacteriales bacterium | reverse complement strand
TGCTCGTTGAACCACAGGGTCTTGTCAGGGTTGAAACGGGCACCGGCTTTGACCACACGCTGCAAGTCAAACGCCGCGATGGCCTCCTCCAGCGTGTACAATTCTTCGTCATCCCCGCTGCTCCAGCCCAACAGCAAGAGCATGTTGAGGAAGGCTTCGGGCAAATACCCTTGCTCGCGGTAGCCGATGGAGGTGTTGCCCGTGGCCGGGTCATTCCATTCCAGCGGGAAAATGGGGAAGCCCCCTTTGTCGCCGTCGCGCTTGCTGAGCTTTCCGTTTCCAGTGGGTTTGAGGATGAGCGGCAGGTGCGCAAATTTGGGTGCGTCCCAGCCAAACGCCTCGTAGAGCAGGACGTGTAACGGGGCACTGGGAAGCCATTCTTCGCCGCGGATGACGTGGCTGATGCGCATGTGGTGGTCGTCGACGACGTTGGCGAGGTGGTACGTCGGCAGGCCGTCCGTTTTCATGAGGACCTTGTCGTCGAGCACGTGGGTGGAAATGCGGATTTCGCCCCGGATTTCGTCCTGCACCAGTACCTCGCGGGCGGCATCGGGCATTTTGAAACGCACGGTGTAAGGGTGGCCGTCGGCTTCGAGCTTCGCCACTTCTTCCGGAGATAAGGAGAGTGAGTTGCGCATGCTCATTCGCGTAGTGGCGTCGTATTGCCACACTTCTCCTTTCGCTTCAGCTTCCGAACGCTTGGCGGCCATGTCTTCCGTTGCATCGAAGGCCTTGTAAGCGGCCCCGCTTTCGAGCAAGCGTTGGATTTCTTCCTGGTAGAGGGCGCTTCGCTCGGACTGTTTGTAGGGCCCGAAGTCCCCGCCAGCTTTGACCCCCTCGTCCGGAGCAATGCCGCACCAATCCAGCGCTTCACGGATGTAATCTTCTGCTCCTTCAACAAAACGCGTTTGGTCGGTGTCCTCGATGCGGAGGATGAAGGTGCCGCCGTGCTTCTTGGCAAAGAGGTAGTTGTACAAGGCCGTGCGCACCCCGCCCATGTGCAATGGGCCGGTGGGGCTGGGGGCAAATCGAACGCGGATGGATGAGCTCATGGCAATGGTCTTCAATGCGGTGCGCAAAGATAGGGTCCAATTCGGCGGCGGTGCATGCGCAAAACGGGCGTGGCCGGAACTGAATCAAGCCGTTGCAGATACGGATGCGACAGAGGTGTAGCCACAGGTTTGCTGGCAGAAATTCTAACGAAATGAATGCATTGAGAAACAAGGTCCAATTGATTGGACGACTCGGGAAGGATCCCGAATTGATGAGCTTCGATGAAGGCAAGGTGAAGTGTGCTTTTCCCGTGGCGACCAACGAATCATTCCGCAATGGTGAAGGTGAACGTGTAGAGCGCACCCAATGGCACGACGTGGTCATGTGGGGCGCGTTAGCGGAGATCGCAGGTCAATACTTGAAAAAGGGCACTGAAGTTGCCATCGAAGGTCGGTTGGCGTACCGGACGTACGAGGATTCGGAAGGGCATACGCGGTATGTGACTGAGGTTGTGGCGGGTGAAATGCTGATGCTCGACCGCAAACCCGATTCGGAAGGCAGCTGACCGATTGGGGGGCGATTCGAGGGTTTCGTCCCCCATTTCTTCCACTGAATCCCGGTGTTCTGCAGTTCTGTCACTTGACGTTGGCGGCCGGTCGGGGAGGCGTTATCTTTACGACTCCATTCCAATAACCCATGAGCAACACCGGAATACTCAAATCTTCGCTGGCTAAGAAGTACGTGATGGCCCTGACAGGCCTTTTTCTATGCCTCTTTCTGGCGGGTCACCTTGCGGGCAACCTCCAGTTGCTCCTGAAAACAGGTGAAGCAGGTCAACAGGCGTTCAATGAATACGCGGAATTCATGACCACCTTCCCGTTGGTGAAGCTGCTGAGTTACCTCACGTATGCCAGCGTTTTGTTCCACGTGGTTGATGGCATCGTGCTTTCCATGCAGAACCGCAAAGCGCGGCCTGTGGGTTATGTGAAGGAGAACGGCGCGGCCAATGCCAAGTGGTCAAGCCGAAACATGGGCATCCTCGGAACCATCATTTTGGTCTTCTTGGTCAGCCACATGCAAACTTTCTGGTACAAAATGCATTTCGGCGAGATGCCGATGCACAATGGATTGAAGGACTTGCACACGGTCGTGGTTGAATTTTTCTCACCCGAGAACCCCATTGGACTCATCGCAGTGGTGGGGTATGTGTTGGCTCAAGCCGCGTTGGCGTTTCACTTGTCCCACGGGTTCCAGAGCGGATTCCAGTCGTTGGGCTTCCGTCACGCCAAGTACACGCCGATCATCGAGACGGCCGGAATGGCTTTTGCCTTGGTCACGCCAGCCTTGTTTGCTGCCATCCCTGTTTTCTTGTACATCACCCAATTGTAATCGGAGACCATCATGCTCGAATCTAAAATTCCATCGGGACCTTTAGCGGAGAAGTGGACTTCGCACAAGAACCACATCAACCTGGTCAACCCCGCCAACAAACGCCTCATCGATGTGATTGTGGTAGGCACGGGTTTGGCCGGGAGCTCAGCGGCCGCCTCGCTAGCGGAGATGGGCTACAACGTCAAAGCGTTTTGCTTCCAGGACTCGCCACGACGGGCGCACTCCATTGCGGCCCAGGGCGGTATCAACGCAGCCAAGAATTACCAGAACGACGGGGACTCTGTGTACCGCTTGTTCTATGACACCATCAAAGGCGGTGATTACCGAAGCCGCGAAGCCAACGTCCACCGATTGGCCGAGGTTTCGACCAGCATCATTGATCAATGTGTGGCCCAAGGGGTTCCGTTTGCTCGTGAATACGGGGGCTTACTCGACAACCGCAGCTTCGGTGGGGTGCAGGTATCTCGAACATTTTATGCCAAAGGCCAAACCGGTCAACAGCTTCTGCTGGGCGCTTATTCCGCGTTGAGCCGTCAGATTTCGAAGGGCAAGGTGGAGATGTTCACCCGCCACGAAATGATGGATGTGGTCATCGTCGATGGGAAGTGCCGCGGCATTATTGCTCGCAACTTAATTACCGGTGAGTTGGAACGCCACGCAGCACACGCGGTTGTGCTCGCTTCGGGCGGTTATGGCAACGTATTTTTCTTGAGCACCAATGCCATGGGCTCCAACGTCTCCGCGGCGTGGAAGGCGCACAAGAAAGGGGCGTACATGGCGAATCCCTGCTTCACGCAGATTCACCCAACCTGCATTCCAGTATCGGGAGAGCACCAGTCGAAGCTGACGCTCATGTCAGAGTCGTTGCGCAACGATGGCCGCATCTGGGTGCCGGCCAAAAAGGAAGACGCGGAGGCGATCCGCAAAGGCACCATGCGGGCTAATGACATCCCGGAAGAAGACCGAGACTACTACTTGGAGCGCCGTTACCCTGCCTTCGGAAACCTTGTTCCGCGGGACGTTGCGTCTCGTGCTGCCAAGGAGCGTTGCGATGCCGGTTTTGGCGTGAACGAGACAGGCGAAGCCGTGTTCTTGGATTACGCTTCAGCCATCCAACGTTATGGCAAAACAGAAGCGAACATTCGCGGATTGCGCAACCCTTCAGAAGCCGAAATCACCAAGCTCGGAAAAGAGGTGGTGAAGGCGAAGTATGGCAACCTGTTTGACATGTACAAGCAAATTGCTGCCGACGATCCGTACGAGACACCCATGAAGATTTACCCCGCGGTGCACTACACCATGGGTGGATTGTGGGTGGACTACAACCTCATGACCTCGGTGCCCGGCTTGTATGCCGCAGGCGAGGCGAACTTCTCCGATCACGGTGCCAACCGATTGGGCGCTTCTGCACTCATGCAGGGCCTTGCGGACGGCTACTTCGTATTGCCGTACACCATCGGTGATTACCTCGCGAGCGACATTCGCACAGGTGCCATTTCGGCCGACACCCCGGAATTTGAAGCCGCCGAGAAAGGCGTTCAAGACCGCATCGACCACTTGATCAACAATAATGGTTCGAAGCCGGTGGACGATTTCCACCGTCGCTTGGGCCGCATCATGTGGAACGAATGCGGGATGTCACGCAGCGAAGCCGGATTGAAGAAGGCCATTGCGGACATTCGCGCCTTGCGGGATGAGTTTTACAGCGACGTTCGCGTTCCTGGCACTGCGGACCAGTTCAATCCGGAATTGGATAAGGCGGGCCGGGTAGCGGACCTGTTGGAATTGGGCGAGTTGATGTGCAAGGACGCCCTCGAACGAAACGAATCGTGCGGCGGTCACTTCCGCGAAGAATACCAGACGCCGGAAGGTGAAGCATTGCGGGACGACGAGCAGTTTGCCTTCGTTTCCGCATGGGAGTACACCGGCGATCCGAGTGAATCCAACCTCCACAAAGAGGATTTGAAGTTTGAAAACATCGAGCTGAAACAGCGCAGCTACAAATAAGAAATTGCCATGGATTTGACATTGAAAGTTTGGCGGCAGAACGGTCCGAATGACAAGGGCCGAATTGAGACCTATCCTGTTAGCGGCGTTTCTCCGGACATGTCGTTTTTGGAGATGATGGACATGTTGAATGACCAAATCATCCGAGAAGGCGGTGATCCTGTGGCTTTTGACCACGATTGCCGCGAAGGCATCTGCGGCATGTGCTCCATGTTCATCAACGGCGAAGCCCACGGCCCCAACCGCGGTGTCACGACGTGCCAGCTGCACATGCGCTCCTTCAAGGATGGGGACACCATTACCATCGAGCCATGGCGTGCCTCGGCGTTCCCTGTGGTGAAAGACTTGGCGGTGGATCGAAGCGCCTTCGACCGCGTTATTCAAGCGGGCGGGTACATTTCGGTCAACACGTCTGGTGAGACCTTGGACGCAAACGCCATTCCCGTGCCCAAAGCGCAAGCCGATGAAGCGTTCAACGCAGCAACGTGCATCGGTTGCGGCGCCTGTGTAGCAACGTGCAAGAACGCTTCTGCGATGCTCTTCGTATCAGCTAAGGTGTCTCAGTTTGCTCTGTTGCCACAGGGCCTGCCTGAGCGCGCCACGCGTGTACAGCGTATGGTTGACCAAATGGACAAAGAAGGCTTCGGCAACTGCACCAACACCGGTGCGTGTGCTGTTGAATGTCCGAAGGGTATTGACCTGAGCAACATCGCCCGAATGAACCGAGATTTCCTATCTGCCAGCGCGTCGGAGGAGTAATCAAGAGCGACGCCGTTGGCAGGAGTTGTGACTTCAAGCACATACGCAGCCAGGAATTTCGCGTATATTGCACTTATGAAGCAGTTATTGATTTTGATGTCATTGGCCCTGTCCACGGCCTCTTTTGCCCAGAAAAAGGCGCAAATTGAATTTCAAGTAAGCGGTGTCTGTGGCATGTGTGAAGCGCGCATTGAAAAGGCATTGGACGTGCCCGGTGTCATCATGGCCGAGTGGGATGTGGAGACGAAAAAAGCAAAAGTTGCTTATAAGACGAAGGTCATTTCTGAGGGACAAATCCACCAACTGATTGCCAACGCAGGCCACGACACCGAGAAGATCAAGGCAACGGATGAGGCGTATGCGAACATGCACGGTTGCTGCAAGTACCGTGAAGGAGGGGGTAGCTGTACCGGTGGAGATGATCACGATCACGACGATCACCGCCCGAAATAATCGGTTCGGATGAAGCGGCTCCTGCTCATCTGTTCGTTCGGGCTGTGGATGCCCGATGCCGCCTGGTCTCAATTCAATGTCCTCAAAGGCAAAGTCCTCACGGAGGAAAGCCACGAAGGCCACGACCACGCAGCCGGCGCTCACCGCGGAGAACCCACCTACATTCCACTGCCTGGCGCTTACGTGCGTTGGTCGCACGACGAAGCCTCCACTACGGTCTCGGACGCGTTTGGGTTTTTCAAAGTCAACAAGGCTGAAATAGGCGACACCTTGGTGGTGTCGATGTTAGGATATGAAACTGTGGGCTGGGTGTACAACGGAGAATCGTACGTTGACATTCCATTGAAGGCCGGAGTGGAGCTAGCTTCAGCGGAGGTGGTGGAGAAAAAGGCAGCAACTCAACTTTCATTGTTGTCACCACTGGACGTTCAGTCCTTGAATCGAAAGGAGCTGGTCAAGGCGGCCTGTTGCAACCTCTCGGAAGCGTTCGAGACCAATGCCTCGGTGGACGCCTCTTTCACAGACGCGGTCACCGGAACCCGTCAAATTCGGATGTTGGGCTTGGACGGCAAATACAGCCAAATTCAAGTGGACAACCTCCCTGGCCCGCGTGGCTTGAGCGTGGTCAAAGGACTGATGTTCATCCCGGGTGACTGGGTCAATGAGATCCACATCAGCAAGGGTGCGGGTACAGCTACTCAAGGCTATGAGAGCATTACGGGCCAGATCAACGTTGCCCTGAAAAATCCGGAGACAGCTGATCCGCTGCACACCAACATCTACGTAAACGGCGCGGGCCGAACCGAGTTTAATTCCGTGAGCAGCCATCAGGTTTCGCGCCGATGGCGCACCGCGGTTCTTCGTCACGGACTGACAAACGAACAGCAGAACGACCGGAATGCGGACGG
>CALKYI010000250.1 GCA_938003665.1 uncultured Flavobacteriales bacterium | reverse complement strand
TTTTACTTGAAACCGCGGTCTGATTTGATTTGTTCGTACGCCGCTTGGATGGCGTCAAAACGCTCGCGGGCTTGCTTCTTATGCGCCTCACCCAAGTCCAACACTTTGTCCGGATGAAACTTTACGGCGAGTTTTCGGTAGGCTTTCTTTACTTCAGAATCGGTCGCGGACGGACTGATTTCTAGGACCTTATAGGGGTCAGGTGAACCTGCGTTGAAGAGTTCCTCGATGCTGGCCAAGTCAGCCGCTGAAATGGCCATCCACCCGGCAATCTGGCGAATGACGGTGATTTCATTGGTGTGGATTTGGCCGTCTGATTTGGCGATGCCGTAGAGGTACTGAATGAGGAGCCGCCGCTTGGCGACGTCCATGTGCCGTCGGATCTGGTCCGCGACCTCTTGGGTGTTGATGGGTTGCTTCAGGACGTCCCGAAGCATCAAGGTCAATTGATCCGCTTGCCGGGGTCCGAAATTCTTCTTCAAGAATTCTTTGACGAAGTCGAGCTCGGATTTGAGCACCCGGTCGTCGGCTTTCATCACGGCCGCGCTGAGCACGAGCAACGCAAGGCTGAAATCTCCCGGACGCGTTTGGGAACGTGTGGAGTGTGCCGTACCCTCAACGGACAGGCTCGTGTCCGAGAACATCTTGCCGAACGTATAACCCAAGATGCCACCGATTGGGCCACCTAAAGCCCAACCGATGGCACCTCCAATCCATGCACCGTACCGGCTCACGCGAGTTCGGCGTATCCCTTCTCGATGAAGGTGGTGAGTTCTTCGCCTTCTAACAAGCCCTGCGACAAGCGCGCGAGGTCACCGGCCTTTTTGGCCATGGCTTTCCGCGTTGCTTCGTCTTTTTCAGCCAAAATCTTCTGGACCAGCGGGTGGTTGGCATTGACAGCGACGTCGTAGCTATCGGGCAGGTTGCCGAACATCTGGAACCCGCCTCCGCCGACGGCTTGCTGCTCCTTCATGCGGCGCATGAACTCCGAACGGGTGATGGTCAGAGGGGCTGCAGTGGGGGCCATCGCTACAAATTTCACCTTGTACGATTCGCCTGGGAAGGCGCTTTCGATGACGGGCTTGACTTCTTCTTCTTGTTTCTCGTCCAAAGCGCTCGTCGCTGCCTCTTCCGTTTCGATGAGGTTGTCAATGACGTCGGAGTCGACGCGCTTGAATTGCACGTCAGGGTAGGCCTCTTCCAGCTTTTGGACCATGTGGGAAGCCAGTGGGCCTTCCATCATGAGCACCTTGTATCCGCGCTCCAATGCCGGGGCAATGAAGCCGTGTTGATTGGTTGCATCGGCGGTGTAGGGCAGGACGACTTTGCCGTTTTTGTCCTTTTGGGTTTCGCCCACGGCTTCGATCAACTCTTCGTACGTCATGCACGCGCCGGTTGTGTCTTTGAAGAGCATGAATTTTTTGGCGCGTTCCATGAACTTTTCGTCGGTCAACATGCCGTACTCAATGAAGATGCGCAGGTCATCCCACTGAGCGGCAAACGACTCCCGGTCTTTTTTGAACATGGAGTTCAGCTTGTCTGAGACCTTCTTCGAGATGTGGCCGCTGATTTTCTTGACGTTTGCGTCCTCCTGCAAGTAGGAGCGCGAAACGTTCAGGGGTATGTCCGGGGAGTCAATCACACCATGCAGCAGTGTGAGGAAATCGGGAACGATGTTCTCCACGTTATCCGTGATGAACACCTGGTTGGAATACAGGTGAATTTTGTCCCGACGCAATTCCATTTCCTTCTTGAGTTGAGGGAAATACAAAATGCCCGTGAGGTTGAAGGGAAAGTCCACATTCAAGTGAATGTGAAACAGCGGATCCTCGAAGTTCATCGGGTACAAGTCCTTGTAGAACTCGGCGTAATCCTCGTCCTTCAAGTCCGCTGGTGCCTTGCTCCACAAGGGGGTGGTGGCGTTGACCACGCGCGGGACCGTGGATTCAATCTTTTTGACGTTACCGTTTTCGTCCTTTTCGCCGGAAGGGTCGTCATTCCACTCGGACTTGGTGCCATGGATGATCTCCACCGGCATGAACTTGCAGTACTTCGTCAGGATGCCTTGGATGCGCGCGTCTTCGAGAAATTCTGTGCTGTCGTCAGCGATGTGCAAAACGATGTCCGTACCGCGTTCCGACTTGTCGGTAGCCTCGATGGAGTACTCGGGAGACCCGTCGCAGCTCCACTTGACCGGGGTGGCGTCTTCGCGTTGGCTCCACGTGACGATGTCCACTTGCTTCGCCACCATGAAGGCCGAGTAGAAGCCCAATCCGAAGTGACCGATAATGGCCGTTTTGGCTTCCTCGCCTTGGTACTTATCGAGGAATTCCGTTGCGCCAGAGAAGGCAATTTGGTTGATGTACTTGTTCACCTCTTCCTCGGTCATACCAATTCCTCGGTCTCGAATGGTTAGCGTTTTGGCTGCTTCATCGCGGATGACTTCGATGGAGGTGGTTCCCTCCACAGCAGGTACTTCGCCCAATTTGGCCAATGTGTTGCGCTTTTGCGTTGCATCGACAGCGTTCGATACCAATTCCCTCAGGAAGATCTCGTGATCGCTGTACAGGAATTTCTTGATGATTGGAAAAATGTTTTCCGTTTGGACATTGATGTTTCCAGTTGCCATGGTTTTCGATTTGTTTGCTTGTGTTCAACAAGGTTCACGCCAAGCGCCATTCGCGTTCAAAATTCTGCCATTCTGACCCGTTGAGTCGCTTTTTGCGGAATCCTGTGCGCCGCTCTGTCACACCCTTTTGCCTCCAACCCCTAACTTATGCCTCGAAACACTGCCAAATCTGTCACCATGATGATCTTCCATCGCCTTTCACTTGTCGCTTTGCTCTGCAGCACCCCGTTCTTCGCTTTGGCTCAAACCACTGCCACGGAGGACCCGGATTGGTCGGTCCTGATGCAACAGGAAGATGCTTCACCCGATGAAATCCGCGCGTTGTTCGAAACGCATTGGGAAGGCCGCGAGCGCGTCAAGGGGTCTGGCTACAAGCAAGTAGAACGGTGGTTGCACCTGATGGACGGTCGAACCGATGATCAAGGTCATGCCCTGACAAGCGAACAAACCGTCGATGCCCACCGTCAAATTGAACAATGGCGTGAAGCCGGTCGATCGCTGGAAGGCAATTGGCAGGTGTGTGGACCGACCTTGGATGACATCACGACACGCGACAACATTCGCGGTGTCGGCCGCATGAACGCAGTGGCCTTTCATCCCACCAACCCCGATATCATCTTCGCAGGGGCTCCAGCCGGTGGATTGTGGCGCTCGTACGATGGCGGGGCCAACTGGGAAACCAACACCGATGATTTTCCCACGCTCGGGGTCAGTGCCATCGGTTTTGCTCCAACAGACCCTTCAATTGTGTACATCGGAACTGGGGACCGCGATGCGTCGGACAGCCCGGGGATGGGGGTTATGAAGTCCATGGATGGCGGCTTGACGTGGGAGTTTGCCAACAGCGCCATCAGCGGTTACGTGGTTGGTGATTTGGCTGTACACCCCGCCAATGCAGACCAAGTCGTGGCTGCGACGAGCAGCGGTATTTTCAAAACGACGGACGGCGGAGCCACGTGGTACCAGGTCTCGAACAACACCCAGAATTACAAAGATATTGCGGTGCACCCCACCAATCCCGATATCATTTACTGCACCGGTCAAGGGCGCTTCTGGCGCTCCGAAGACGCCGGTGAAGACTGGGAGTACATCAACGACGGGATTGTGCCGAGCACGCGCATGGTCATTGCCGTAACTCCGGCAGCTCCGGAAAACGTGTACGTGCTGTCAGCAGGAACGTACGAGTACCGCGCGTTTTACAAATCAGAGGATTCCGGATTGAATTTCGTCGAGATGAGTGACAGCCCGAACATCTTGGGCTGGAGTGCCTCAGGCGACAGCGACGGTGGTCAGGCTTGGTATGACTTGGCATTGGAAGCCGATCCGTTGGTGGTCGATCGGGTATACGCTGGCGGCATTCGCATGAAGCGTTCCGATGACGCCGGGGCGACGTGGATCGATGTGCAAGACAGCTACCTCCACGTGGATCAGCACGCCTTGGTGGCCAACCCCCACACGGATGAGGTCTGGCTGGCCAATGACGGAGGCATTTACCGCTACGAGGACAACACCCAATGGCAGGATATGAGCCACGGAATTGTGACCGGCGAGATCTACAAAATCGGCCAAAGCCCATTCGACGGCAACCATGCCATGAACGGTTACCAAGACAACGGCACCTACCTCTTCAACGGGGTGCAATGGTCGCGAGGCAGCGGCGGAGACGGGTTTGAGTGCATCTACGACCCGAACGATCCGGAGTGGTTCTTCTCCAGCTCACAATACGGTCGTATTTATCGCACGGGACCGGGCATCCAGTCGCAGACCATCGTCGCAAACGGCACCCTTGGCATCAATGAGGGAGGCGCTTGGTCGACCCCGTTCACCGTGTCTGCTGAGGATTCTGAAACCATGTACGTCGGGCTGCTGAATGTGTGGCGCTCCATGAACGTGAAGCACCCTGTCAAAGACAGCATCGTTTGGGAAAAAATAAGCTCCGAGCTGGGCGGCACAGATGCCAATACGATGCGGGTGGTGCACCGCGACCGCAATGTGCAGGATCGCTTGTATGCCACCGAGGCGAGTCGAAAATTCTTCCGGTGCGATAACGCCTTGGCAGAGGTCGACAGCGTGGTGTGGCATGACCTGTCGGATAACCTTCCTTTGAGCGCCCAGCCCGTACTGGCCATCGAGACGGTTTATGGCGAAGACAGCACGGTCTACATCTCGTTCAATTACAAGGTGTGGAAGTCCACGGACATGGGCGAAGACTGGACTGAATTGGAAGGTGATTTGCCTTCACTGCCCATCAATACCTTGGCGTATGACACCACCGGTGCAGGCGGGCTTTACGCCGGAACAGACATGGGGGTTTACTACTGGAGCAATTCAGATTCTACATGGAAGGATTTCTCCAACGGTCTGCCGGCCACCGTGCGTGTGACCGAGCTGGAACTCTACCCGGGCACCACAGCCAATGATCCGCAGCGCTTGCGCGCAGGCACCTACGGCCGCGGCATGTGGGAGACCGATGTCTACGGCGAGCCCGTAGGCTTCCCGGCCATCGCCTTCTTGGAGCCGGTTTCAGGAGAGACATCGATTTACGGCGATGCCCAAGTACAATTGGCCTTCCGCAGAAACCTTGAAGCCATCGAGATGGCGGATTTGACCGCCGACGACATTGCTGTGACCAACGCCACCTTGGAAAACTTGGTTCCCAATGCGAGCGGCTATGAAGTTACCGTGGTCCCCGATGAATTTGGTCCAATCGAACTCGTGGTGCCCGATGGCATTGCCGTTGAAGTGGGTGGTTTTGAGCTTCCCAACCTCGGTTCCGATACACTGCTGTTGGTGTACCACCCCGTTCCGCTTGACTTTGGGCCATGGGGGCCTGGTGGCGTAGGCAACGAGGAGGACTTGTCGATCTGGTTGCGCGCTGACCGCGGACTCTATGGAGCATTGGGCGAAGAAGTGGGGTACGGCGAGGCCGTGCACGAATGGCGCGATGTCCTATCTGGTAATTTCAGTTCGGCTTACCAGGACGACAACCAAGCGACACCGCTCGCCACCGAAGATGGCCTCAATGGGTACCCGGCGCTGAAGTTCGATGGTGAAAACGACTGCGTTGTCGCACCCGCCGTGGAAATGAAGCGGGACATCTCAGCATTCAGTGTGGCTCGCGGCGCCGAGACGGCGTGGAATGACCACGGATGGATTGCCAGTGCACGGCACGACAACGGGTTCATCCTGCACCCTTGGAAAAATCAAAGTTCTTACCAGTCGGTGGTGATTGACAACGAGGGAAACTACGCCGAAGCCACACCGCTGTGGATTGTCGACGCGTCGCTGCCACAGTTCTACGGTGTGATTTACGACCAATCAGATTGGGATCAACAGTTCTACACCATTGTCAACGATACGCGTTTGCCGTTCCCAGGATCCAACATCGGTGCACGCGATGATGCCGATTTCGTGGAAGTGCGCTACGGGTGGGATTTCGATGATCGCTTCGGTGAAGGATTCATCTCCGAGCACTTCATCTACGGACGTCGCCTCTTTGAATCGCACCGCACCATTGTGTCGAACTACATTGCCGCGCGCTATGGAATCAACCTCGGCAATGTCCAGCACTACTTCCGCGACCAGTACCCTGAGGACGTAGCGGGCATTGGCCGCGAAAGCGAATGGGACCAACACCTCGATGCCCAAGGCATCGGGCCGGTGCGCATCAGCGACGCGTCGGACTTGCAGGATGGCGAATACCTTTTCTGGGGCCACGACGGTGGAGCAGTTGAGGTGGTCACTGCTTTCCCGTTCCAATCCGAGCGGCTAGAACGCATTTGGGCATGTGAGGAAGTAGGTGATGTGGGCACGGTGAACTTCCGCATCCAAGATGCGGGTGTGGCTGAATTGTTCATGTCCGGCAGCATCGGGCTGATTGTGGCAGAAGG
>CALKYI010000249.1 GCA_938003665.1 uncultured Flavobacteriales bacterium | reverse complement strand
TTCCACGCATAAAAAAAGCGAGCCTCGAGCTCGCTTTTTTGTTTTCATTCTATTGATTCTGCCTCACATCACCACTTCCGCCGCATAGGCGTGCAAGCTTTGCAATTCATTCTCCGCGACCAACAAAGCTTCCTTCAAGCTCCCGTTTTCTTGACGCAACTCGTCGCAACGACGTTGTGCGCGTGCCAATTCATTTTTCAAGCGCATGAATTCATTCAGCGTTTGCATCCGCTCTTGGCGAGCAGTTTCGAGTTGGACCATGAGATCTTCCATACTACAAATAACGCCGTCGCTTCTGCAGGTTACAACGCAGCCTCTGAGCACTTTTCCACCTTTTCCCGTTCATTTCAACAAAATGAAACAACGCCCTAACGGAGGGCTTCGCCTTGTGGATCAGGAACGCGTTTCCGGGAAAGCAAGAGCACGATAAAGCCAACCAAACCAAATCCCCCCGCAATGGCGTACAATGCGGGAATTGCTGATACATCGCCCTGGAATTGGTAACCGGAAAACACAGCCCCTACCCCAATCCCTATTTCCAAGGACATCAACATGGTTCCCAAGGCAAGCGCCACTTTTCCCGGGCGGGCTAAATCTGCCGTCCACGCCATGATCGTGGGCATGTTGATGCCAATGGACATCCCGTAAATGACTCCAAACAGGGCGGCGGTCGCTTTTGTATCCGCAGTGGAAAGTCCAAACATACCCACTGCCAAGAGCGCTCCCCCAATGAGCATCAGGGGCACGCGGCCATGACGGTCTGAGGCTTTACCGGCGATGAGCCGCATGGAGATTGAGGCGATGACGATGATGGTGTTGAACGACCCCTTATATACGTAGCCGAGGGAACCGACGAAATCAGGCGAAATGGTCAGGAAGGTTCCAAAAGCAAATGCCACAGGCAGCAGCCCCAAAGCTGCTGGCCAGGACGCCAAATCCATCACATCGCCCTTCCAGATCGCCAAGTCCGCTCGCTGGACGCGCCGCCCATTTGGCAGGGTTTCTGGAAGGCGCAGGGTCATCGCGAGCGCCACCAATCCAAAAAAGGTGGAGACGAGAAACATGGCGTTGTAGCCGTACTCGACCGTCAACCAACTCCCGATGGCTGGACCGCCTGCCATGCCGGCATTGCCCGCTACCCCTAAATACCCCAAAGCCTCTCCACGGCGTTTGAGCGGTGTGATGTCTGTGAGGAATTCTGTCGTACCGGTGGGGCGAAAAGCGGTGCTAATGCCGTGAAGAAATCGGAGGGCCAGGAACGCCCATACGGCAACGGGTATACCGCTCCACACGGCTTCTTGGGAAATGGCCCCGACTCCGATGTAGCAAAGTCCTGCGATCATGGTGACCCACGTGCCGAAAAGCATCACGGGACGACGTCCTGCACGGTC
>CALKYI010000248.1 GCA_938003665.1 uncultured Flavobacteriales bacterium | reverse complement strand
GCGGACGCCCTGAGCGTGGACCGCCTCGAATTGGCACTCACCGAACTGGAGGCACAAGTCCTCAACGCTCAACAGCAAGTTGGACTGTCCAAGGGCCTGCTCGCGTTTCAAATGGGCATCGGACTTGCGGATACACTGACGGTTACCGATGAGATGAGCGACTTGTTGCAAAACGGCAAGGAACTAGAGTGGGCCAGCCGACCGTTCAATGCGGAAGCGCTGCCCGCATTGCAAGAGCAGCAGGTGTACCTCGATTTGGCCGGTTTGAACGTCAAAAACCAGCAAGCACAAGGGTGGCCACAAATTGCGGCGTTCTACACCAACCAATCCAACGCCCAACGAGATGCCTTCAACTTTTTTGATGCGGATGAGAAGTGGTACCCCATTCAGCTTTGGGGGGTCAATTTTTCCATGCCGCTGTGGACCAGTTTTGGTGGTCGTCAAGCCGTGGAAAAGAAGAAGATTGAGGAGGAGCGAGCCCGCATCGGATTGGTTCAGTTGACGCAAGCGGCGGAGATGGAATTTTCGAATGCCAAAGCAGCGTTTTCGAATGCCACTGCGGTGATGAACAACGCGCGCCGCGCCGAAGAGATCGCCCAAAAGATTTACACCCAAACCGAGATTGGCTTCAACGAAGGCGTGGTGTCGTCGTTCGAATGGAACGAATCGCGCAACGGATTGCTCGAAGCCAAAGGCAAACGCCTCGGTGCCGAACTCGATTGGTTGAATGCCCGTGTGGCCTTGCAAGCGGCCTTGTCTGCTTTTGAAAAATGAAAAAAACGATGAACTCTGTCATGAATATTTCTTTCCGAACGCTTCCCCTGATGGCGGTAGCGTCCCTGCTTTGGACCGGCTGCGGTGAAGCCGAAGCCCCTGCCGAAGCGTCTGCCACACCAGCGGCAACCAAATCCGTTCAAGTGGGTGTCCTGCCACTTACTCCACAGCCCTTCACGCACCGGTTCTCGGTTCAGGGCAATGTGGAAACCGACCGCAACGCCCTGCTGACGTCTGAGTTCGGCGGCCGCATTGAGGACGTCTACGTGCGCGAAGGTGCACAGGTCGCCACGGGAGACCCGCTGGTCAAAGTGGACACGGACGTCATCGAGCGGTCAATGGCTGAGCTCAAGACCCAGCTGGAATTGGCCGAGGTCGTTTTCGAACGCCAACAGCGGCTCTGGGACCAGGAAATCGGTTCGGAAATCGAATTCCTCCAAGCCAAGACGCAACTCGAGTCACTCCAGCGTTCGATGGAAACACTGTCCGAGCAGAAGGACATGGCTGTGATGCGCGCGCCATTCGCAGGGGTGGTGGACCGATGTCTCGCCAAGACGGGTGAATTCGCCGTTCCGGGCGCGCCGCTCGTTCGCATTGTGAACTTGAGTGACATGAAGGTCCGGGCGATGGTGAGCGATCACTACGCGGGCCAAATCAACAAGGGCATGCCAGCCATGGTCATCGTGAGCGGTGTGGACACCATTGAGACCACCGTTGGCCGCGTGGGCCAATTCATCAACCCGGCGAACCGTACCTTGGAAATCACGTTGCCGCTCCCGGAGGGCACGGCGTTTTTGCCCAACATGTTCGCCAGCGTCTGGCTTGAAGACGTCAACCTCGACAGCGCCCTTGTGCTTCCGAGCTCCCTCGTTCAGCAGGACATCAATGGCGATGATTTCGTCTTTGTAGCCGCAGGCGAAGGCGCTGAGCGCACGGTGGAGAAGCGCGTGCTCGAGATGGGCATGGGCTCTGGCGACATCATGCTTGTGGAGCGCGGCCTTTCATTTGGCCAAGACGTCATTTCAAAAGGCGCCACCCGCGTGGTTGCCGGACAAGCCGTAAGCATCATCCAGGAGTAAAGCCTTATGGAAGAGATTCAACCCCAAGAAGGCACCCGTGAATTCGGGCTGAGTTCGTGGAGCGTCACCAACCGCACCACGGTCTTCGTGCTGATGGCCATCATCATCATCAGCGGCCTGTACAGTTACATCACCGTTCCGAAGGAGAGTTTTCCCGAGGTGGTGATCCCTGAGATTTACATCGGCACCCCATACCCGGGCAACAGTCCAACCAACATTGAGAAGCTGATCACGCGCCCCCTCGAGAAGGAGATCAACACGATCACGGGTGTGGACGAAATTTCCTCGACGTCCATTCAAGGCTACAGCGCCATTGACGTCAAGTTTGATTTCGATGTGACCCCGGACGAGGCGTTGCGCAAAGTCAAGGACGCCGTGGACAAGGCCAAAGCCGATCCTGAATTCCCAGACGACTTGCCCGCCGACCCGAATGTGTTCGAGCTGAACTTCACCGAGCTGTTGCCCGTCATGAACGTCAATCTGTCCGGCGACTACAGCCTGGACGAATTGAAGCGCTACGCGGAGCAACTTGAAGAAGACATTGAAGAGCTCCCGGAGATTTCCAAAGTGGACATCCGCGGGGTCATGGACAAGGAGGTCGAGATTGTCGTCGACCACCTCCGGGCCGAAGCCATGCAGGTCAGCTTCAACGACATTTCCGGCGCAATTGCGCAGGAAAACGTGACGATCTCAGGTGGTGACCTCCTGGTCGACAACTACCGCCGCACGGTGCAGGTGGTCGGTGATTTCCAGTCCATGGAAGACATCGAAAACGTCATCATCAAAAGCGAGGCGGATGCACCCATCTACCTCCGTGACGTTGCGACGGTTCGTTTCGTGGAACAAGAAAAGACGAGCTACGCCCGGGAATACCTCCAGCCGGTGGTTTCGCTTGACATCATCAAACGCGCCGGTGAAAACCTCATCGCCGCTTCCGATGGCATCAACCGCATCATCGCTGAGGCCGAGTCATCCTACCTCCCTTCGAACCTCAACGTCAGTATTACCAACGACCAATCCGACCAGACCCGAACGCAGGTGGAGGAGCTGCAGAACTCCATCATCTTCGGGGTCTTGCTCGTGGTCGGGGTCTTGTTGTTCTTCCTCGGTCTGCGCAACGCCCTGTTCGTCGGGGTCGCCATTCCGCTGTCCATGTTCATGTCGTTCATGGTCCTCAGTGCACTGGGTATCACCTTCAATGTGATGGTGCTGTTCTCGCTGGTACTTGCGCTTGGCATGCTGGTGGACAATGGGATTGTGGTCGTCGAGAACATCTACCGATTGATGGATGAGGGAAAATCCGCCATCGCAGCCGCCAAACTCGGTGTGGGCGAAGTGGCGTGGCCCATCATCGCCTCGACGGCGACGACCCTCGCAGCGTTCTTGCCGCTGGCCATTTGGCCGGGCTTGATCGGTGAGTTCATGAAGTACTTGCCCATCACGCTCATCGTTGTGTTGAGCTCGTCGTTGTTTGTGGCGCTGGTCATCAACCCCGTTTTGACGTCGGTGTTCATGCGCGTCGGAGAAGAAGCGGTGAACAAGCGTCGGTCCAACCGGGTGAGTTTGTCTTTGGCGGGCTTTGGTGTGGTGTTCTTGGTACTGGGCGCGACGGCCTTTGGCAATGTGCTCATCATTGCGGGTTTACTCACGGCACTGAATGCATACGCGTTGAACCCGGCGACGCAGGTGTTCCAGAACCGGTTTCTGCCGCGCCTGGAGCGAGGCTACGAGCGGTTCTTGCGGTTTGCTTTGGCCAAGCGCCGCCCGTGGTTTTTCTTCTTCGGAACGGCCAGCTTGATGGTAGTGGCGTTTGCGCTTCTCGGCGCATTCCCGCCCAAGGTTGAGTTCTTCCCCAGCAACGAGCCACAGTACCTGAACATTTTCATCACCAAACCCATCGGTACGGACATCGAGGAGACCAACCGCGTCACCCGCGAGATCGAAGGCATGGTGCTCGAAGTTTTGAATGAAGACCGCTTCAAGCGCCTCAACCCGGAGACGGGTGAACTCGAGTCGTACATGGCCAACTCGGTCATTGGCCAGGTGGGCAACGGCACCAGTGATCCGCAAGAAGGGCCTTCCCTCGGGAACACCCCGCACAAGGCCCGCATCGTGGTGAACTTCGTGAAGTTCCAGGAACGCCAGGGGCAATCGACCCGTGATTTGTTGCGCGCCGTGCGTGAGCGATTGAGTGGTTATCCTGAAGCGGAAATCGTGGTGACCAAAAACTCCGATGGGCCGCCACAAGGCCCACCGATCAACATCGAAATCCGCGGCGAGGACTACGACGATGTCTTGGCGACGGCGACCTCCATGCGTCAATACCTCCGCGGCTTGGACGTAGCTGGAGTAGAAGAACTGAAAATCGACGTCGACAAGCGCAAGCCCGAACTTCCGATCACCATCGACCGCGAGAAGGCCCGTCGCTACGGTTTGTCTACCCAGAATATCGGGTACACCATCCGTACAGCCCTCTTCGGGCGTGAGGTGAGCTCGTACAAGGACGGCGAGGACGACTACCCGATCAACGTGCGTTTTGAGGAGTCGGCCCGAAACAACGTCGACGCCTTGATGAACCAGAAGGTGATTTTCCGCAGCGCCTCCGATGGCCAGATCAAAGAAGTGCCAATCAGTGCCGTTGCGACTGCAGAGCGCAGTACAACCTTCAGCAGCGTGAAGCGAAAAGACCTCGACCGCATCATCACCCTCAGCTCCAACGTGCTCGAAGGCGCCAACGCCAACGAAATTGTCGCGCAGATGGAAGCGTCCTTGGACGGGTTTGAAATTCCCGATGGTGTGCGGTTTGCCTTTACGGGTCAGCAGGAGGAACAAGCCAAGGAATTGGCGTTTTTGTCGCAAGCCCTGTTGCTAGCGTTGTTCCTGATTGTCCTCATCATTGTGGCACAGTTCAACTCCATTACGACGCCCTTCATCATCGGCTTCAGTGTGTTCTTCAGCTTGATTGGGGTGCTCTTGGGGCTGGTCATTTTCCAAATGGATTTTGTCATCATCATGACGATGATCGGCATCATCTCGCTGGCTGGCGTCGTGGTGAACAACGCCATCGTACTGATCGATTACACGGACTTGATCCGGGAACGCAAGCGTCGGGACCAGAACGTGGACACCCAATTGCCTTTCAGCGAGGTGGTGGAATCCATTGTGATGGGCGGGCGGACGCGTTTGCGGCCTGTTTTGCTCACCGCCATTACAACGGTCCTCGGGTTGTTGCCGTTGGCAATCGGCTTGAACATTGATTTCGTCACCTTGGTCACGGAGTACGATCCGCGGATTTACATCGGGGGGGACAACAACGTGTTTTGGAAACCGATGAGTTGGGCCATCATCTATGGCCTCACGTTTGCCACCTTCTTGACGTTGATCATCGTGCCGGTCATGTACTGGTGGATCATGCGTATGCAGTACAAGTACTTCCTGAAGGAGTCGGTTTAAACTCAGCCGCCGCGTTGTTCCCGAAGCACCCGCATGGGGATGCGCGATAAAATTTCATAGGCAATTGTTCCGGCCGCCGCTGCTACCTCGTTGATGGGCAGTTGGCGGCCGAACAGTTCCACGCTGTCACCAACCCGAACCCCCGGAATGGAGGTGACATCGACCATGGTCATGTCCATGCACACCTTGCCGACAACGGGGGCGCGTTGGTCTCGGACCGCTACATGGCCCTTCCCATTGGAAAGGCTTCGCGGGTATCCGTCTGCATAGCCGACGGGCAAAGTGGCGAGGATGCGCTCATGTGCGGCGGAATCTTCCAACCCGTAACCGACGCCTTCGTTGGGTGGGATGCGGTGCAGGGAAGCAATCGCGGTTTCAAAATGCACGACGGACTTGAGGTCCATTTTGCCGGACGGCATCACACCGAGCAAAGCAATTCCCACCCGCACATAATCCCCGGCAGCTTCGGGGAAGCGCGCCAATCCCGAGGAATTGAGCAGGTGGGTTTTGATGCCAGGGTACACCGTACGAAGGGCCGCCGCCGCGCGATTGAACGCTTCGGATTGGCGGCGTGTGGCGTCGTCTTGGTCGGGCCGGTCTGCGCTCGCTAGGTGGCTGAACACGCTTTTCACATCGACGTGCGCATGTCTTGCGACGCCGAGCAATGCCGGGTCATCGGGGGCAAATCCCAGCCGGTGCATGCCCGTATCCACTTTCAGGTGAATGGGCCACGGGGAGTCGTGATGCCCAAGCTCACGGACCAATGCTTCGAATTGTTCTTCGGAGTGGACCGTGGGCTCCAATCGGTGTTGGAGCAAGGCCGTAAAGGTGTCCGGCGTTGGGTTCAAAACGAGGATGCGGCTGGTGATGCCGTGGGCGCGCAATTCAACCCCCTCTTCTGTGCAGGCGACAGCCACCAAGGGCACGCGGTGAAACTCCAGCACGCGAGCGATCGCTGCAGCATGCGTCCCGTATCCACTCGCCTTGATGACGCCGATGAGGTCGGTTCCGCTCGGGCAATGGGCGCGTATGTACCGCCGCAGCTGCTGCAGGTTGTGGGTCAAGGCTTCCAAGTCGAGCACCAACCGCGTTGTGTGCCCGCGTTGCACCAAGGCATCTGTGAGCCGTTCAAATCGTTCGACACGGGGACCCTTGACCAGCACGTGGTGCCCATCAAATGGGCTGTCCTCGCCTTGCAGTGCTTCCAGCGCCTCCTCCGTTGAGGCCAATTGCTTCCAGGGTGGGTTGCTGGCTGCTTTCCAAGCACCACCAACGGCCCACACGGTGTCGATGCCGTTTGCGGCAATCAACGATTTCAGCCGCTCGATGCCGTCGGTGTTCATGCCCGGAACGGGCCCGATGATCGCGCCTTTTTTGGCGTTGCCGGGGATGCGTTTCAAATCGCTCAATGCGAGCCCCAAGGCGTCCCAATCATTGGTGTAAGCATCGGAAAGCACCCACATGCCGTCGCCTTTTCGGATGCGCTGCATGCGGTGTTCCAGGTCACGGAATCGGTCGAGCGCGCTGCCGACTTCTTCAGCAGGCACGCCCCAAACCAGGCCCACCAACGCGGCGGTCATGGCGTTGCGGTAGCCCATTTCGTCCGAAAAAGGCAACGTCCAGCTCAAGTGTTGGCCGTCGTATGATGCAGCAACAGCCCTGCCGTCGCCTTGGAGCGTGCTCGATACGTGCAGCGCATCGTGTTCGGATTCTCCCCATGTATGGACGGTGATTCCTTGGTCACGGAGCTGTTGTGCAGCGGCATGCAGGGATCCTGGCATGGCCACCCAGTCGCAGCCGTTGAACAGGGCAAGTTTTTCATCGCGCAGGGCATCGGAACTGGCGAAGTTTTCGAGGTGGGCTTCACCGAGGTGGGTGAGCACACCAACGTTTGGGCCGATGCAGTCGGCGAGTCGTGCCATTTCACCGGGGTGGCTGATGCCGGCTTCGACGACCCCCCAAGCATGGTGAGGCGTCATTTCCGCGAGAGCCAGCGGCACGCCGACTTGGCTGTTGTAACTGCGCGGGCTGCCAAACGCCACGGTGCGTGGGGCGATGAGTTGCAGCAGCCATTCTTTGACCGTGGTTTTGCCGTTGCTTCCGGTGATGGCGATGATGGATGTTCCGCAGGTGTCGCGCCACTGCCGGGTAAGCGATTGCCAGGCGGCTACGGGATCGGCACTCCGGACGATGTCGGATTCCGGCAAGTCGGGCAAGTGCGCGGAGTCGCTGACGAGGAAGTACCGCGCACCTTTGGCATGGGCTTCCTCGAGGAATGCGTGTCCGTCATGCCAATTGCCTGTGAGAGCGACAAACGCTCGGGCTCCGGGTTTGGCGGCCTCGAGCGCCCGCGAATCTTGAGTGATGAACAAGGGGGTATCGTCAGAAACGGCAGCACTGGCCGTGGTTACGGCGTGTACAGTTGAGGCGTGCTCGAGCCAAGCCTTCCAGGCACCGACGGTCATTCGGCCTTGGGTTCGCGGCGTTCGGCCTGCTTTCGCGCTTCGACAAACGCTTGACGGGTCAACGGGATGTAGCGGTCTTTTTCGCCAATCTCAACGGTGCTGTCACCACCTGCGATCCGGTGCGAAAAATGCGCCGGGCGCCCCGTTTCCATGCACACAGCGTGGAGCTTGGTGACCTCTTCTGCCAAGGCCAGCAGCTCCGGCATGACGCCGAATGGGATGCCCTTGAAATCCAGGTCCAGCCCAGCGGCGATGACCCGGATGCCGTTGTTGGCGAGGGTGACGCACGTGGCGGGCAGTTCGGCATCGAAGAACTGCGCCTCGTCGATGGCGACCACCGTGACAGGTCGCGGCTGAGCGCGCAAGTATTCGAGGATGCCCTGGCTTGATTCCACGGTGACCGATGGCAAGGCGTTCGAATCGTGCGAGGTCACGTGGTCTTTTTGGTAGCGGGTGTCGGTCGCTGGTTTGAAGATGACCGTGGGCTGGGCGGCAATTTGGGCGCGGCGTACCCGGCGGAGCAGCTCTTCGGTTTTCCCGGAAAACATCGGCCCACACACGACTTCAATGCGGCCTTCACCAAGACCGGTGTGTTGCAGGGGAGAATGTTCTTCGTGGGGAACCATGCGGCGACTAATATTGTGTTCGAAATTAGGGAGTCCCTACTTTGCAGACGTAAGAATTGGATTCATTTTTGAAAAAGCCCCGGAGCATGCGCTTATTCTCCTTGTCCCTAGCTGTGTCCCTAGCCTTTTTGGGTTGCACGCGAACCCCTGGCGAGGGCGGTATCACCACCGTCACAGGCAACGTGGAACTCGAGCAACGCATTGTCATCACGAACCCCGCAAACGCTGTGGTTGTGCCTGCTGCAGATGAGGATGTATTCATCACGTACGGCGATCGGGTGGGGCCGGATGACCGGGTGCAGACCAACTTCGACGGGGAATTCGCGTTTTACGGATTGCGTCCCGGTGCGTACACCGTGTATGTGTACAGCGAGGACACCCTGCCACCGTTCAACAACTCCCCGGACATCGCCATCGTCCGTCAATTTGAAATTGAGGCAGGCGAAGAGGCCGTGGACATCGGGGCCTTGCGTATTTACAAAGACATCTGAGCACCGTGCGCGGCATCGTACTTCTGGCATGCGCGGCTATTGCCCTTTCGGCAAGCGGCCAATACACCGACACGGAGTGTTGGGTGGGTACGGGCGTGGGCCAATCGCTGAATAAAACCTGGTCGTGGTCTTTGCAATGGGAAAACCGCTGGACGCAGGGTGCGTCCTGGCACGAGCAAGGGTTGGTGGATGCAGCGATAGAATACCGGGTAAACAAACACTGGGACCTCAACATGCAGTGGCGTTTTTCGGAACGTCAGCAACTGGACGGAGGGTATGCCGCACGTCGCCGCATTGCGTTGCGCGCCATTGGACGTTGGAAAGTCGGACCGGGCAAATGGTCCACCCGGATCATGACCACGGAGGATTGGAAGGCGCGCCCTTGGTTCAGCGGCGTGCGCCCTGAAGGG
Organism: uncultured Flavobacteriales bacterium; assembly: GCA_938003665.1. Taxonomy (GTDB): domain Bacteria; phylum Bacteroidota; class Bacteroidia; order Flavobacteriales_D; family Sanyastnellaceae; genus UA16. The sequence continues at coordinate 131 of CALKYI010000248.1, read as the reverse complement.
CAGGCTGCTCCTTCCATGCCCACGGTCCGCACGCGTGTGGCGTATGGCCGCAAGGTGACCGAGCGGCTAGACGCCGAACTGAGTTGGGAAGTCTTCCATCGGCAGGGCGGACGGTGGAGCGAACGTTGGCA
>CALKYI010000247.1 GCA_938003665.1 uncultured Flavobacteriales bacterium | reverse complement strand
TCAACGCAGGCTTGGCGCAAACGAGGGAGGTCCTGTGGATTGTGCGAGAAGTCGCAATCCATCTCATAGACCAGTTCATACCCTTGTTCCAAAGCCCAACGGAAACCGGCGATGTACGCAGTTCCCAATCCCAACTTGCCCGAACGTTCGAGGAGGTGGATGCGCTGCGGGTGGTCGGCCTGCTTGGCCTTGACTACAGCAGCTGTGCCATCAGGCGAACCGTCGTCCACGATGAGTACGTGGAAAGGCGGGTCCAAATCGAGAACGGTTTCGAGCATGCGCTCGATGTTTTCGATCTCATTGTAAGTGGGTATGATGACAACGCTTTCAGCCATGGTTAACAGCTCATTCGGAGCAGATTGATTTCGGCGTCTGTCAAATGCCGGAAACTCCCGCGTGGAACATCTTTTTTCGTGAGCGGCCCGAGGGTCACCCGGTCCACTTTAATGACATGGTAGCCGAGCTGTTCCAGCATGCGCCGGGCAATACGACTCCGACTCGACACGAGCTTTAGCCCGATTTGGTTGCGTTCTTCGTTGGCATATTCAGCTTCTTCCGCTCGGACGAAGCCCTTATCGACAATGAATCCCTTTTTCAGTTCTTCGAGGTGGCTGGATTGCACCCGTTCGCCCAAGGCAATATGGAACAGTCGCGATGCTCCAGACTGCGGATTGTTCATACGCACCATCAACTCTTCGTCGTTGGTGAATAGCATCAAACCGGTGCTTTCTCGATCGAGTTTGTCGATGGATCGAATGGTCTCTTTGCAAGCTTTTTGAACCAATTCGGCCACGCCGCGTCGTGCACGGGCATCACCAATGGATGTCCCAAAGCCCTTTGGCTTATTGAGGAGGACATAACGCTTGGTTTCGGGGCGGATGGATGTGCCTCCGACTTGGACGGTATCGCCGGAGTTGACCTTGTACCCCATCTGCACGACGATTTCGCCGTTGACCGTGACGACGCCGGATTCGATCAGCGTATCAGCCTCTCGGCGTGAACAGACACCAGCATTGGCGATGTAGCGGTTCAAGCGCATGGGACCACCGGCGGGACCTAGGGGTTTTCGATTGCGGGGCTTGTGGCTGCGGCCTCCTGGACGGCCTCCTGGACCGGACTTGGTGCCGGGACGAAAATCACTTCGTCCAGATCGAGATGCGTTGGAACGACCGTTGGAGCGGCCTCCCGAACGCCCGGAGGATGCAGGCTTCTTCATAGGACAAAGATACCTTAAGTCGGCAGGCAAATGAACGCATCCGGAATGTGGTTGATGCGGCGGGTGTGGCGGTTGTATTCGATGGAGATGATATCGAATCGGATTTGGGAGGCGTCGATGTCATGGATGCGTAGGAAGTGGTGAGCAGCTTGAATGATGCGTTCTTGCTTTTGGCTGTTGACTGCTTCAACGCCCGCATCGCCGAATCCCCACTTGCGCACTTTGACTTCCACAAACACCCACACCTTACCGGCCCGGCCGATGAGGTCGATTTCAAAGCGATTCCAACGCCAATTGCGCAGGAGGACTTGGGTGTTGTTTTTTTCGAGGTGAATGACGGCAAGCGTCTCACCCCAGCGGCCTCGTTCGGTTGTATTCATGCGCCAAAAGAGGGGGAATACAGTGTACTTTCGCGCGATGTTTTTTGGTCGATTGACGTGGGTTTGTTTGTGCTTGATAGGGGCGATTTCGGCTCAGGCGCAGCTGGAGATGCCCCCAAAGGAAGTAGAGTCCGATTGGTACATTACTTGGGGGTATAACCGATCCATGTACACCCCGTCTACGGTTCATATGTGGGGGACCGGCCCCACCGGCCAAGCCTTTGATGTCACCTTGCACGATGTGACCTCCAAGGATATGCCTGAGCGGTTCCAAGCCAAGGTTTATTTTCATCCAGGGCTGTTCACGATTCCCCAATTCAATGCGCGATTTGGAAAGCGCATCAGCGACCGATGGGTGGTGTCCGCAGGTTGGGACCACATGAAATACAAGCTTGAAAAGCAGTGGGCGCAGGCAGACGGATTTGCTGCTGCCACCGACTTCATCGATGAATCGATGGATGGTGTCGAACTGGCGTGGGCAGGCGACTCACTCTACTGGGGGTCGGGATTCAACTTCGAGCACAGCGACGGAATGAATTTTGTCCGGTTCAGTTTGGAGCATGAACAAGCCTTGTGGGCGCCAGCAGGGCGGGAGTTTTCCCTGCGGATGTTTGAGGCGGCAGGAGCGGGCGTAGTCGTATGCAGCACGGATTTCCGTTGGGCCGGTGAGCGGTACAAAAACCCTCAGCACATCAGTGGTCTAGGGATGAGTGTCCTTGCGGGATTTCGTGCCAATGTGCACCGCCGATTTTTTATCCAAACGTCGGCGCAATTCGGTGCTGTGACCCTGCCTTGGATTCGCGTCCAGGGCCCGACAGACGCAGGTGCTACCCAGCAAATAGGCTTCGCCGAGGCGGCATTTGCTTTGGGGTACCGAATCGGCGATTCCCGCCGCCCACACTGATTAGTTTAAGACCAACTGAGCGCTCCCAATGGCCTCATCGCCTTCCAGCAACTGGATGACGTAGGCCCCTTCGGAAAGGGACCCCTCTGGGATGTAGAAAATGCACGCTTCCACCCGGTCGTTGTTGTAGTCGACCTGTCGCGTAGCGCTGATGGGGGTTCCATTCGCGGTGGTGCGTTCAGTTTGCTCGCCTGCAAGGACTTCACCGGCTTCGTTTACAAACTGCAAATGCAGGATCTTGGTGCCGGCTTCAGCAATTCTGTTTTCGAGCAAGGTGAAACAGACCTTGACCATGCTGGTTCGAGAGGCGCGATTGGTGTCGCGCTGTCGTCCATTCGATAGAACCCGAATGCCCGTTGCAGAGGCTTCCGCCGCTTGGAGGGTTTGACCAGCGACGATCATCTCCTCCATGTTTTGCTGGCGTTCGACCAAGTTGGCGTTGCGCTCTTGAATGGCTTCAACTCGGGCGCGCATCTGGTCGTTCTCATCGATCAGCGCGAGGTTGAGTTGATTCAGGGAATCAATGGTCGCCACGTAGCCCTTCATGATGCTACGAAGGGTTTCGGCTTCCTTCTTCACTTTGCCGAGCTCCCAGTTACCATTTTTGACGCGGGTCATCAGCTTGTCGATTTGGCCGCGTTGGTCGGCGATTTCGGCGAGCATTAAGGCATTCTCCGTGGAGAGGGTGTCGTAACTGAACCGAAGTTTTTCGAGGTCAAAAAGGACCTGGTCCCGCTCGAGGGTGAGGGTGGCGTTGTCCCCCTCAATGGCCTCAATCGTTTCCCCTTTTTGGTACAGCTGAAGCCCAAGAAACAGGCAGATGAAGGCCAATACCGCCGAGACGGCAATCAGGATGCGTTGTGAATCCATGAATTGAGAGGAGCGGGATTAGTCGTCGGAAAGAGCGAAACGAATGGGCAGCACCAGCTCGACGTTCACCGGTTTGCCGTTTTGTGTCCCAGGGGTGAATCCGGGCAAACCGCGCACGACGGTTTCGGCCGCTTTGGCCAATTCCTCAGGGCCCTTCAGCACCTTGGTTTCGCTGACTTGACCCGTTTTGTTGATGACAAACTTGACGATGACCGTGCCTTCGATACCGGCTTTCTGGGCTTCTTTGGGATACTCCAGTTTGTTCATGATGTGCTCCATGATGCCTCGATTGGAGCACGTTTCGCGCTCTGTTCGGTCTTCAATCAGGGCACATGAATTCAAGATGGGCATCACCTCCGGGGCGTTGACCGGAGCGTCTTGAGCTTGGGCTCCGAATGACAAAAGGACGAAGCAGATGGCTGCGAGTGCAGCGCGAGAACGGACAAGGGTTTCAATCTTTCGCATGATGTAAAGTAACAGCATTCCAACTACAAACGCGAGAATCAAGGGGTTTAGTTCATCCGCGGGACACAGGCCACAAATTGTTGATAACCATGGTTCATAGCTTTTCGAAATGTGGTGTTTCAGCGAGGCGGACCCCGGCTAATTTGGTTTTACAAATCAACCCCTATTCCGCATGAAGCGAATTTTTACGTTACTGCTTTTGACCGTAGCCTTTGGGCTCAACGCGCAAGAGCGCTATTT
>CALKYI010000246.1 GCA_938003665.1 uncultured Flavobacteriales bacterium | reverse complement strand
AATGAATCGTCCCAAGTTGCGTCCCATGAAGGGCCAAAATTACGGCACGAATGCAGGCGCTGGAGGTCGGGAGTTTTCTGAATTTTTGAAAATTCCCTGTGCTTGAATGGCCTACCTTTGCGTCTCCATGATTGCCCAGTTCAACAGGTACAAGCGTTCCTTGTTTGCCGGCACCTTGCTCTCGGTTTGGGCACTGGTGATCGGCCTAGAGGTGCATCATCAATTCGGGCACGCGGTCGCTGGCTGTAACCACCACGATCACCACGGACACCATGCGCACCATCACGATGGGTGCACAGAGTGGAGCGGAACGCATGCCGAAGACCATTGGTTGGTTGATGAGCATGCATGCACCATTTGCGGTTGGGATTTTAGCCCGGTGCAAGGCGTAACCATCCGCCTTGAGGGAAATGCCAAAGGAGCAATTAATGCACGCGCGTTGTCCGGATGCCCATGTCCGGGTTTCCATGCGGCAACGTGGCAGACCAGCTGGAGTGAACGCGGCCCACCGGCCAGGAGCTAACGCCTCGTTTTTCCGTTTATCTCCAATTTTCCAACCTTCATGACGAAGCCGTCGCCGAAGCGTAGGAATGGCAGAACCTTCATGACGTTTGCAATGCCAAACCGGGCTTGGACTTGGTGTGCATTGTTCCTCATGCTTTGTACGCATTCGTTGGCGCAAAGCGAGGGGCATACCGTGGTGGAGGGGCACATTCTTCACGCCTCAACCCAACATAAATTGCCAGGTGTCCTGGTCATGGCTCGACCGTGTGGCCTTGCTACATCTTCGGATGCAGCGGGTGCATTTCGCGTGTCGTGTCCCCATGGCGTGGATACCATTACCGTGAGTTGCGTGGGGTTTGCCTCGCAGCGGCTGGCGGTTACGGACGGTCACATGGACATCTGGCTCGAAGAGCTGCAGGTGGAATTGGGGCAGGCGTTGATCGCAACCGTCGGCCCGTCCGAAATGGAGAGCCAGGAGCTGCGTTCGGGTGAGCTGATGCAACAATTGGATCGGACGCCTGGCCTGCAGAGCTTGGATTTGGGAGCGGGGCTGATCCAGCCGGTGATCCGAGGACTGTATGGGTCTCGTGTTGCTGTGTTGGAGGATGGCGTGCCGCAACAAGGCGGACGTTGGGGCAGCGACCACGGTGTCCTGGTGGCGCCGGAATTGCAAGTGGCCAATACGTGGACTGCCGGGGGTGGTCACGCATGGATGGGACCGGAATCGGCTGGTGGCGGCCTGCGTTTTGAGTCGCCATCGTTGATGAACACGCACGGAGTGAATACCCGCTGGGGCAGCGCTGCACGGTTCGGTAATTCCAGAGGACAGGTCTTTATCCTGCATACGGATTCACGCGATGACCGCCATTGGCATGCCGGTATCTCCGGAGCCCAATTTGGCGCCAATCAAGTTCCCCAGCGGTCCTTCTCCTACATCGGCCGCACGTACACCCTCGAAACCGGAGAACTGCCCAATACCGGGGGCCGTGCGTTGCACGCTGTCGCCGGTGTGGGTCGCCGGTTTGAGAACCAGTGGATCGGCGGGCTGGCAATGCGTTTCTCCGATGTGCGCCAAGGGTTGTTTCCGGGAATCATTGGTGTTCCCATGCAAGGCGACTTGGCGCCCAGTGATGCCACATTTGACATCGACATCCCGCAGCAGCACGCCTCGCGTGTCCAAGCCGTGTTTACGTTGCAAGGACCTTCGACGGTCACGGGTCAACATTGGACTGCTAAAGCGGCTTCCTCGTGGAACCAGCGCCAAGAATTCGCGCCGCCCCACGCTCACGGCTGGGGACCGCTCCCGGATTCGGACTTAAGCTTGTCGCTGGAGGAATGGAATGGGTTCCTTGAAATCAAGCGCAGTGGTCCGCATACTACGTTTGGTTTTCAGGTGGAAGCCCAGGAAGTCCAAACGGAGGGATGGGAGTTTTTGCTTCCCAGCCACCGACGGGTGCGCTTATCAGCCATTGGAGAGACGGTGTTGACGCGCTCAACGCTTTCGGTCCGTTTGGATGCGGTTCATTCCGCTCAAGATGGGTACACAGAGCCGCTGTTCAATGCGTCGGGCGATGTCGTTGGCGAAGATGTCCGTGCGACGGCATTCGAGAAGTTCACGCCTGGTGGTATGGTTGGGTGGCAACGTCCTTTTCGCTGGGACAAACACGGCGTGAGCGGCACGGCGACACTTGCCTTTCACGGGCGCGTCCCGAGTAACTACGAGTGGGGGGCGAACGGCATCCACCATGGAACATTACGGCTTGAGCAAGGGAATCCCGAGTTGACACCGGAGTGCTCCGTGCACGGGCCGTGCCAACTAAAGCGCGCCGGCTCGAACCGGGGTTGGAGTTGGCGAGCCGATGGGTTTGCAGCCTTGCACCGCGGATTCATCTCATTGACACCAAGTGCTCGATTTGCACTCATATCCCATGCCGGGCTCATTTACCGGTTCGAAGCCAATGATGCGTTCCGCACGGGAATGGAGGCCACGCTGACCCATGCCCAGGATCGCCACACGTGGGAAGCGGCGGGGTCGGTGCTTGGCCAATGGGATTTGCGCACGGGGCTAGGATTGCCGTTTACAACACCATCACAGCTTCTGATTTCATGGGAAGGCCGGACTGGCAAAGGGAGCGCGTTAAAAGCGACAGCCAGAGCCATAGCCCCGGCGATCCTTACAGCACGCAACGAATCGTCCACACCGGGTGCGTTGCTTGCTGATCTCTCTTTGAATCAAACCATGCGAATGGGGACTTGGTCGCTCCGCGTGCACAACGTCCTGAATACGGCGTGGCTTGATCACATCAGCGCCTATCGCGCACTGGGCCTGGTGGCTCAGGGTCGATGGGTCGAATTGCGTTTCAGCGCTTCGCTGAAGCAAAACCAAAAATCTACATTGAAATGAACACAAAAATTGCATTGAACTTTGCCGCGGTATTGACTGCAGCATTGACCTTGGTTTCTTGCCAAAAAACAGACGAAGAGGCACCAACGGTTTGCACGCCAGAAGTGGGTGCGAACAGCGTCCTGGCAGATGAAATTGAAGCCATGGCTGGCGATCACGTCGATATCGAAGACGTCTTCTGCGACAACGAAGGCCTCAGCGAGGTGCGTTACGACATCCACAACGCGGCGGGCCACGAGCACGAAGGCGAAGAGGATGAACACGACCACGGACTTACGCTGCACAGCGGGACCGATTGGGAGGTGCTCGAAACCCTTTCGCTCAGTGGAACCGAAGCCGAAGTAGACTTCCATGTGGATGTTCCGCTGACCGCCCGTGGAGAATGGGACGTGGTGGTTTCCCTCGTGGATGCTGAGGGGAATGTGGCATCCGATGTCATCACCAAGCTGCACATTGAGAACGATCACATCCCCGCGTTTGCCCTTTCATCCGTTGGAGGAACCGATCCGAACGACTGGCACGGCGAACCCGTCTGGGCACCCGGCGCGGACATCAACGTGGTAGGAACCGTGAGCGACAGCGACGGCATCGCGTCCGCGGTCTTGGAATTCATCGATGAAGCCACTGAAACGGTCATCTGGGAAGTGGAACTGGCGCCTGCCGGAGAGACAGAGTTCGCGTTTGATGAGACCGTGAGTGTCCCGGCCGACCTTGCGGGCGAATGCCATTTCGAAATGAAAGCGACCGACGGAGCCGGAAACGAAACGGAGACCGGATTCCACGTCGAAGTCGAGTAACCAATTCCGCTGCGACAAGAGTAAGGGAGGCCCTGTGTCTCCCTTTTTTAATGTCCCGCTGTGCCGTTCATTTGGCTAAATCGGCAATGGCGCTGTATCCGCCGACGTTGTGCACATCCGTGAAGCCATTGGCTTTCATGAAGCGTACGGCTTGACCGGATCGACCGCCCGACTTGCAATACAGGAAGTAGGTGCCCGACTTATCCAGTCCATCAATCGCTTGGTGGATTTCGCCTTTGAGCCAGTCCAATTGTTGTGCGTCGGGCCAAGTTCCCAAAGCACATTCACCAGCGGTGCGGCAATCGATTACCGTGCCATTGGTTGCTTCCAGTTGGGCCTTGAATTCTTGGGGCGATAAGTCGCTATTGGGCATAAAGAACATGACTTCCTTGTTTAGGTTACAAGGTTACAGCCGCCCGATCCAAAGAACAGTGCCTCGAGTCACACGGGAATCAAACAGGGAGTGCCGCCCCTCTG
>CALKYI010000245.1 GCA_938003665.1 uncultured Flavobacteriales bacterium | reverse complement strand
AAGGCGAAAATCCGTTTCGCCGAGGCTTTCAATCAGCAGGCGATTCATCAATTTGTTGGCATTGGCAATGCCTTTGTGGATGTCCATCCCTGAATGTCCGCCTGAGCCACCGGTCAATCGCACGCGCAGTTGCTTTAATCCGTCTGCAATGGCTTCGGGTTCGTACGTCCCGGACGAGGGAACATCAACTCCACCCGCGCAACCGATTGAAATTTCGTCATCGTCCTCGGTGTCCAAGTTGAGCAGGATGTCCCCTTGTAGGAATCCGCCTTTCAATCCCAAAGCGCCGGTCATGCCCGTTTCTTCGTCAATGGTGAAGAGGGCGTCAATGGCGGGGTGGGGGATGTCCTTGGAATCCAAGATGGCCAAAATAGCAGCGACGCCGATTCCGTTGTCGGCGCCGAGCGTGGTCCCTTCGGCGCGCACCCAATCCCCGTCAACGTACATCTTGATGCCCTGTGTGTCAAAATCAAAGTCGGTGTCGGCATTTTTCTTGCACACCATGTCCAGGTGGCTCTGCAACACGATGTGCCGCTTGCCTTCCATGCCCGGTGTAGCGGGTTTGCGGATCAAGACGTTACCCACTTCATCCGTTTGGGTTTCGAATCCCCAGTTTCTTCCCAAATCGATGACCCAATTGCGCACTTCGTCCTCTTTTTTCGAGGGGCGTGGAATGCGGTTCAGTTCATTGAAATAATGCCAAAGCGATAGGGGTTCGAGGCGCGTAATGCTCATGGTTTTTTTCTTCAAAAATAGCGTGTGGATGTTCAGCTGTGGCGGGGTTGTAATTTGTTGGTGGGAAATCCCCCGGCTGTTCTGCCTTTTTGTGGAAAAAACGAAGGTTATTTTCTATGCCCGCTTTAACGTGAAATACTAATTTCGTTGGTCATGGCGGGAAAAGAGCAGGTATCGTATACAGAGGATAACATCCGATCACTCGACTGGAAGGAGCACATCCGGATGCGTCCGGGGATGTACATCGGAAAGTTGGGAGATGGACAAGCTGCGGATGACGGCATCTACGTGCTCTTAAAAGAAATCATTGACAACTGCATCGATGAGCATGCCATGGGCCATGGCAAGAGCGTGCGCATTACCATTCGGGATGGAGAGGTCAAGGTCAGGGACTTTGGCCGTGGCATTCCACTCGGCAAAGTGGTGGACGTTGTTTCCAAGATCAACACGGGTGGTAAGTACGATTCCCGTGCTTTCAAGAAGTCGGTTGGACTCAATGGTGTGGGTGCGAAGGCTGTGAATGCCCTTTCGACCCATTTTGCGGTGGAAAGCTACCGGGAAGGTGAAATCAAGCGCGCCGAATTCGAGCGTGGTGAATTGGTCAACGACGAAAAGCGGGGCAAGACCGAAGAACGCAACGGCACCATGATCGCGTTCCGACCGGACCGCGAGGTGTTCAAGGCCTACAGCTACCGCATGGAGCATGTGGAGCGCCTGCTGTGGAACTACGCCTACTTGAATACCACGCTCGCGTTGTACCTGAACGGTGAAAAGTTCAAGAGCGACAACGGCCTTAAGGATTTGCTGAGCAACGACCTCGATAAAGATCCGAGGTACCCCATTATTCACTTGGTCAACGACGACATTGAAGTAGCCATTACGCACACCGATGCGTACGGGGAAGACTACCAGAGTTTCGTCAACGGCCAGTACACCCCGCAAGGTGGGACCCACCAATCCGCATTCAGGGAAGCCTACGTTCGTGTGGTGCGTGATTTCTTTGGCAAAGATTACGACGCAGCAGATATCCGAGGAGGATTCTTGCAGCGATCTCCGTCAAAGTGGAGGAGCCTGTGTTCGAATCCCAGACCAAAACGAAGTTGGGTTCAGCCGAGATGGGACCGGGTCAGCCGACGCTAAAAAGTTTCGTCTACGATTTCCTGAAGCGAGAACTGGACAACTTCTTGCACCGCAATCCTGAATCTGCTCAGCTGCTGCAAGCCCGTATCTTGCAGAGTGAGCGCGAGCGCAAGGACTTGGCGGGCATCAAAAAGCTGGCGCGCGAACGTGCGAAGAAGTCGAGCGTACACAACAAAAAACTCCGGGATTGCCGCATCCACTTGGGCGACAAAAAGGAACGCAACGAAGAGACCACCCTGTTCATCACAGAGGGCGATTCGGCTTCAGGCTCCATCACCAAGGCACGGGATGTCCTTACGCAGGCCGTCTTCAGCTTGAAAGGAAAGCCCCTCAACAGTTATGGGCTGACCAAAAAGATCGTTTATGAAAACGAAGAGTTAAACCTGATCCAGCACGCCCTCAACATTGAGGACGGGATCGAA
>CALKYI010000244.1 GCA_938003665.1 uncultured Flavobacteriales bacterium | reverse complement strand
CCGTATCGGTGTGGCCTTCGACGATGATTTCCAAATTGGATTGCGAACTCACCACCTGCGCCAAGTCTTGGAGTGCTCGTTTGCCGTCGGCATTGATGGCCGTACTGCCCGATGGGAACAGCAATTGCGCCTCCAAGCTCACGTAGACCTTTCCATTGCGTTGTTCTACGGTCAACCCCTTGTCTGCAAACCCGAGCAAAGCTTGCGCTAATTGAGCGCGCAGGGCTTCAGCGGCGGCATCACGTGAAGCCAGGAGGCCTTCCGACTCTTGGATGCGCTGGGAGCGTTCGGCAAGCTCCGCCTCGCGTTGATTCAGATCGGCGTTCAACTGCAACAGGTCGTCTTCTTGAGCCTGGAGCTCAGCACGGTTTTTGCTCAATTCTTCGAGCAAGGCCCTGTTCTCTTCGTTGATGGCGGCCATGCGGGATGAGCTTTCGGACGTGAGGACATCGTTCAAGTTTTCTAGCCGCTGGACGTCTTCGAGGGCGACGGCCAAAGCGCGACCCAACCGGGTGGTGTCGTTGACCAAGGCCGCGTTTGAATTTTCCAGGACGTCGACGCGACCGGCCAATTCGCGCCGTTCAATTTCCCCGTCTTGGTTGGATAATGTCAATCGTCGATTTTCTTCCGCGATTCGGTCCAAGTTCATTTGAACTTCGTCGAATTGTTTCATGGTCACACAGCCGGAAAGCAGCGCCAGCACTGCGATGAGGGAGGAAAGGCGGAGGGAATTTTTTTTCATGTCGTTCAAAAAAACTGAAAATCGCTGTAGCCTCCGAAGGTGGCGGATTTGCGAAAGTTTGCTGGTTGATGACAAAACATTTTTCAAATGCCGGACGTTGATAAAGTGTCCCTGCGACACTAAATTGCCATCAGAACCTGCGACCTTGAAACAGTCCCTTCGACAACTCTCCGACTTAATTGACCACTACTTAGGGTGGTTCTTCACCAACGGGAATAAGTCCCGTGCCATGGTGGACGATCGGTACTGGGATTGATTGCTGTGTGTGTTCAATGTGTCGGAATGCACACGCTCTGCGGTTCCGTGAAGAACCGAAGCGCCTCAAATCCACCCTCTCTTCCTACGCCGCTTGACTTGACTCCTCCAAAGGGTGTTCGAAGGTCGCGTACGAGCCAGCAATTGATCCAAGCGATTCCGCTTTCGACTTGACTGGCCACCCGGTGCGCTTTCGCGGCATCGGCCGTCCAAATGGTCGCTGCCAAGCCATAGATGCTGTCATTGGCCAGTCTTATGGCTTCTGACTCCGAGGAAAACCGCTGAAGTGTGATGACCGGTCCGAAGATTTCTTCTTGGTTGATGCTGCACTCCGGTCCTAGGCCTTCCAAAATAGTGGGCTGGACGAAGTACCCGTTTTCGCAGCGGTCGTTGGGTGCAGGCGCGGCGTCACCGCCACAGAGCACCGTTGCCCCTTGAGCCTTCGCCGATTCGATGTAACCGAGCACCTTGTCCCTGTGGGGTTCGGAAACCAAGGCGCCCATCTTGGTGCCTTCAGCCACGGGGTCACCCGGAACAATGCGCTGGGCTTTGGCCACGAGCGCGTCACGAAACGAATCGTAGAGGCTGTCCTCAATTAGAATACGCGAAGAACACAGGCAGATTTGGCCCTGGTTGGCGAAGGAGGAGCGAATCGTGGTGGCTACCGCCTTTTCGAAGTCACAATCCGCGAAGACAATGGCGGGGTTCTTACCGCCTAGTTCCAGGCTTAGCTTTTTGAACATACCTGCAGTGGTGCGGGCGATGTGCGCACCGGTTTGGGTGCCCCCGGTGAAGGAAATGGCTTTGACGCTTGGATGCTCGACCAAGGCCTGTCCAGCTTCGTGTCCCAGGCCGTGTACCACATTGAAGACCCCTGCAGGAAAGCCCGCTTCGGCCGCCCACTTGGACAGCATCCACGCAGTTACAGGCGTGACCTCCGAGGGTTTTGCGACCACGCAGTTTCCTGCCGCCAGCGCGGGAGCGATTTTCCATGTAAACAAGTACAGAGGCAGGTTCCACGGGGAAATACACCCCACCACCCCAATGGGTTTGCGGTGGGTGTAATGGATGAAATCAGCGCCCCCAGGGATGTGGGCTTCTGAGGCAAAGTGTTCAATGGCGCCGGAGAAGAATTCCAGGTTTTTTTGGGCACGTGGGATGTCGACCGCTCGGGCGAGGGAAACGGGTTTGCCGTTGTCTTGGGATTCAGCCGCAATGAGGGCCTCGCTGTGCTGCGCGATAAGGGCCCCCCAACGACGCAGGCAAGTGGCCCGCTCTTCGTAGGGCGTGGAGGACCAGCTTGGAAAAGCAGCCCGAGCGGCTTGGACAGCAGTCTCGACATCTTCGGCGTTTGATCGGGGAATTCGAGAAAACACCTGCCCCGTGGCGGGCTCAACATTGTCCAGCCATGCACCGCTTTTGGGATTCGTCATTTCGCCCCCAATGAGATTCTGCAATTCCATCATGCCCCCAAGATAATTGACGGGGTATGATTGCGGAATTTTCGCGAAATCCTTTTTATCTTTGAGCTCGTGTTGCAACCCCCGGGTTGCTGGTACTCCCCGATGGTGTAATGGTAACACACCGGTTTTTGGTGCCGTTTTTCCAGGTTCGAGTCCTGGTCGGGGAACGAAGCCCTCAGCAACGCTGAGGGTTTTTTTGTGCCCTGCTATTTCGGCAAGCCCTGCTTGTTATTCTCCGCCGGTCAAGGCGTCGAGTTGGGCTTGCAATTCGGCGATGACGCTTTGCAGAGAGTCGACCGTGGAGACGAGGGAGCCCAACGTCGAGGCGACATCATAGGTCCCGGCGAATACCGTTCCTTCCACCACAGCATCACCGTGAATCACGGCGTGACCATCGCTGTGGACTTCAAATGCGTTCGATCGCATGTTGGTGTCCGCACCGTTGCCGACGATGAAGAGCGCTCCTTCCGTTTGCAGTGCATTGAACTGGCCCACCGCGGTACCGTTTTCTTGGTCGGCCACAACGCCATATCCGGTAGCAAACGATGCCGTTCCGGCAGACGTGGAATTCCTTCCGGCCGCACGGCTGTATAGCCCGGTTGCGGAACTGGCGAACCCGCCTGCATGGCTGGCGTAGCCTTCTGCAAGCGTTTGAAAGCCTTCGGCATGAGACAAATCACCAGAAGCAACTGCAGTTTGGCCTTCAGCGTGAGACGCCGAACCACTGGCTTCGGTCTGGCGGCCTTCGGCGTGTGAGTACAGCCCGGTTGCATCGGTTGCATACCCTTCTGCGTGGGCAGACGTACTTGAGGCGAGGGTGTTGTACCCTTCTGAATGGCTGTAATTGGCCGTTGCATCGGTTCCATACCCTTCGGCGTGTGCGGCAAGTGCGGTGGCTTGGCTGAGCATGCCTTCAGCGTGGCTGGCTGTTCCGCTCGCTGTGGTGCCTTCTCCTTGCGCGCTCGAGCATGTTGCGCTGGCCGTGGTGAGGCGGTTTTGAGCGTTGCTGTAGGCGCCGCTGGCATTGGTGTTGGTGCCAGAGGCGTGCGCATACAAACCGTTTGCGGCCACGCCAAAGCCTTGCGCAAACTCTTGTTGCACCCGAAGCGAAGTGTGGACCCAGGCGTAGCTCTCAGCACCGATGGTGGTGTCTTGCAAGGCCGAGAGCCCCAAGGAATCACGTGCGGCTGCAACCGTGCTTGCACCGGTGCCGCCAAACTCGATAGGAATGACGCCGGTGGGCACGAAATCTTCTCCGTAGTACGGCAAGAAGTTCAGCAAATCGGTGACGTCGATGGCACCGCTGTTGTCGCTGTCGGGATTGAACGGGAGGCCACTACCACCCGTTTCTTGGGCAGAAGCAATCGTGGTGAGCAGCACGAACATCAATGACAGCAGAGTAGATGGCAAGGCAAAACGCATGGCACAAATATTTTCTTCAATTTACGAATGAACAGGCGTGACTGCCAATTCGTTCCAAGCCCCTCAGTGGGACATCAGTGTTGAACGATCCAGTGTAAGGTCTCCCGGGTGCTGGACGTAGAGGCCTGAATGAGGTAACACCCAGAAGTCAAGCCGGAAGCGGATAAGGTTACCCGTTGGCTCGGCGAATTCTGACCTCCTTGGAGCGTTTGAATGGCCACCATGTTGCCGGCCAAATCAAAAACCCGCAGTGTGACCGTTTCGCCATGCGCCATGGCAACGTCAATCGTCGATGTGGTCCGGGTTGGGTTGGGCACCAACGAGGCCAAGAGGGGTGAGGCATCCGTTTCAACATGCGCAGCTCGCTCCTGGATTGAGGGCTGGCTGTCTGATTTGCGGGTGGCTACCGGTTTGGTGACCGGAGAAGAAGGAGCTTCCGGGCAGGCGGAGCCGTCAAAGCTCAACAGTTGAACAAACGACGATGAATTCCCGCTGCAATCGGTGCCCGTGTACGTGCGTTGGACCACAAACGGAGCATCTGGTTGCCCGTCGGGATCTCCCGATACGACGCTTTCGGTGAGTTCGGCAAGCACCTCTTCGCTGCATTCGTCGGCAAACTCAAAGGCGCACGGTTCCGGCAATGCTACCTCGCCAATTGCCTCATCGAAGCATAGGAACACCTCCGAGTCGCAGGAGGCGTTTTCCCAAACGGGGGCGGTCACATCGGCGCGCACGAAGAGCTGAGGCACTTCGGTAAAGAGGCCACAGCTGGCATTTAGCGCGTGGTGGAAATGCACGGTGGCTTCTTCGCCACAAGGCACTTCATTCAAAACATCTTCACCCAAATCAATGACCAGGTCGCCGGTCATGCCGCTGACGACTTCATCCAGCACGCGTCCGCTCCATGCGAACCAGCCTCCGAATCCGTAATTGCAATTCACGCTGTTGCCACCGACCCCGAGCTGAAAGCGTTTGCTCTCGTTGAAAGGCATGTGGGACAGTTGCAAGTACGAACCGTCTAATCCGTCTGCCCCGATGAGGTAAGAGTGTTCCGCATTGAGGCGGTAGGTGACCGTCGAGGCGGTATCTACGCTGCATCCGAACGCTGTGACAAAACCATGCGAGGGGTCTTGCGACAGCCATTCATCGCCCATCAAAGGGTCCTCGAGGACCAAGTGGACGCTCCACTTGAGGCTGGGGTTTAGGGTGTTTTCCACTTGTCCGGTCACCACGGCCAGGCCGTTGGCATAACGCGACACGAGCAGTGGGTAGGACTCGACGAAGTAATCGGAATTGGCCAGGCCCAATGCGGTCAGTCCAAAAACGCGGATGGCACCGTCTGGTCCGATGCCGTCGGCGGTGGTGCCAATGTTGAGCGTGTAGTCAGCCGTAGCGTCCACCACAAACGTCTTCACTTCGAGGGGTTCATCTGTGCATCCGGTGGCGGCCAGCACTTCACCTACGGGTTCTAGGGGGAGGTCGCCAACGCAACCAACTTCCACTGCAGACAAATCGGTGATGAACACGGGTTCGCATCCACCGCAGCCCGTCAAATTGCCTTCGCAATCGTAGTCAGGCAAGGGATAAATGCACAGCGTTGGATCGGAAAGGGTGGCCTCAGGATCGAACGTACAAGCGGTAAAATCCGTGCACCCAACGCAGGAGGTGAACTCACATGAAGCGATGTTGAGGCTGAGGGGTTCAGTGTCGTAGTTACAAGCTTCCAATACGGTGCACCCCACACAGGAGAGGTACTCGCAGGATCCGTCGTTGTAGATGGCGCCGGGATCGAAGTTGCACGCGTATTGGTTCGTGCACCCGATGCACGATTGGTAATCGCACGACCCGTCGTCTTGGGTCGCTTCGGGATTGAAGTTGCACGCCCACACATCCGTGCACCCGAGTACATCCGTCTGGGCGGCAACGTCATTCGTCCATCCTAGTGTAGCCAGGAGTACGAGCAATAACGCAGTGAGGGCGCGGTTTTGGGCCATTCAGCAACTTGGTTGGTTCAAACCGGACAGTTTGATTTAACAAGGTCTTGAATTTTTAATGAATAATCAAGACAAAACCGTTAAAACTGAAGATGAAATCGGTCTTTTAAAAAACCAATTGCTTATCCAACAACGATATTAACGATGCGTCCGGGAACCACGATGACCTTTCGAACGGTTTTACCTGCGATGTGGTCCTGGGCTTTTTCATGCGCAAGTACCTGGCTTTCAACGGTTTTTGCATCCATTTCCGCGGGCACGGTCAACTGGAACCGAACCTTGCCATTGAAGCTAACAGGGTAGGTTACCTCGTCCGCTACCAACCAGCGCTCTTCGGCAGTCGGCCAGGCTTGATTCAAAACGCTGCCTGTGCCACCGCTCAGCTGCCACAATTCTTCCGCCAAGTGCGGAGCAACCGGGCTGGCCAATACCGCCAATGGCTGAAGGAGCTCGGCGTTCTGGGCTTTTGCTTCGAGGAGTTCGTTGACGCCAATCATCAAGGCGCTGATGACCGTGTTGAAGGCATGGCGGTCCAAGTCGTCGCTCACTTTTTTGATGGTCTTGTGCAGGATGCGGTGCTGGGCATCATTGGCAGCAGAGCCGGCTTCGATTTGGTTGAACAGGCGGTGCAGCTTGCGCAAGAAGTTGTGCACGCCGCTGATGCCTTGGGTGTCCCAGGGTTTGTGCTGGGTCAATGGTCCCAAGAACATCTCGTAGCACCGGAGCGTGTCGGCTCCGTAGCGTTCCACCAAGTCGTCAGGAGTCTGCACATTGAACTTGGACTTCGACATTTTCTCGACCTCGTGGCCGCAGGTGTATTCCCCGTCGTCGTTCAGGATGAATTCAGCGTTCGCGTACTCTGGGCGCCAGGCTTTGAAGGCCTCGACGTCGAGCTTGTCGGATTGGACGAAGTTGATGTCCACGTGCAAACGCTGCGTTTGGTATTCTTTTCGCTTTTCAAACGTCACGAATTGATCCGTGCCTTGAACACGGTAAACGAAGTTCGAGCGTCCGAGGATCATGCCCTGGTTGATCATCCGCTTGAACGGTTCATTGAAACCAATCCATCCGCGGTCGAACAAGAATTTGGTCCAAAAGCGGGAGTACAAGAGGTGTCCTGTCGTGTGTTCAGCGCCGCCCACATACAGGTCGACTTGCCCCCAGTAATCCGATTTGTCGCGGGCGCAAAATTCCTCGGTGTTGTGCGGGTCCATGTAGCGCAGGAAGTACCAGCTTGAGCCGTCCCAACCGGGCATGGTGTTTTACTCCATGCGGTCCCCACGGGTAACATTCCAATCCTCTTTTTTGGCCCGTGCCAGTGGGGGGTCGCCGTCCTCGGTGGGCAAATACGCGTCCACCGGAGGCAAGGTCACTTGTTCGTCGCGAATCAACTGAGGAATTTCTCCGTCGTAGTAAATCGGGAAGGGCTCGCCCCAGTAACGCTGGCGGCTGAATACCGCATCGCGCAACCGGTAGTTGATCTGGCCGGTGCCAACGCCTTTTTCTTCTAAATGCTCAATGGCCAGGGGGATGGCGTCCACCGGTGTTTTTCCATCAAATTCACCGGAATTACACAGGGCGATGTCCTTCTCGGTGTAGACCGCTTCATCCGTATCGACGCCTTCGAAAATGGCAGGGATGGACAAGTCATATGCTTTGGCAAATTTCCAATCGCGTTCATCACCCGCCGGAACGGCCATGATGGCGCCCGTACCATAACCGGCCAAGACGTAATCGGCAATCCACACGGGGATTTTCTCTCCGGTAAGCGGATGCAAAGCGTACCCTCCGGTGAAGCACCCGCTGACTTCGTGATCGCCTGCTCCTTGGCGTTCGCGCTCGGATTTCTGGGCGGCGGCGGTTTGGTAGGCCGTGACGGCTTCCTTCTGCTCCGCCGTGGTGATGGCCGCCACCAATTCATGTTCCGGTGCCAAGACCATGAAGCTCACACCGTAAATGGTATCCGGTCGGGTGGTAAACACCTCGATGGTGTGTTCGGGCAGGCCCTCGACGCCAAAGTGCACCGACGCCCCTTCGCTGCGGCCGATCCAATTGCGTTGGGCCTCCTTGATGCTGTCCGTCCAATCGAGTCCGTTCAAGTCGTCGATGAGGCGCTGGGAAAAGGCCGAAATGCGCATGATCCACTGGCGCATTCGCTTGCGAACGACGGGATGACCGCCGCGCTCGCTCAGGCCGTCTTTGACTTCGTCATTGGCCAAAACCGTGCCGAGGGCGGGGCACCAGTTGACTTCACTGTCGGCGAGGTAGGCCAGCCGGAATTGCATCAGAATGTGTGATTGCGCAACTGCATCGCACGCATTCCACAGGTCCGCCGTGAGCGTTCCGTCAAACGTTTCGCCCCAGGGATATTCACCTTCGGGCAATGCTTTCCACCAGTCTCCGTCGCACGCTGGTTGCGCTGTTCTCAGCCCGTCGCTCTGCAGCATTTCCACCAATGCCGAGATGGGTTTGGCAGAATCCGCAACTGCATCGTACCACGATTCGAACAACTCGGCGAAAATCCATTGGGTCCACCGGTAGTAAGCCGGGTCACTGGTGCGCACTTCGCGCGACCAGTCGAAACAGAATCCGAGCTGGTCCAACTGTTCTCGGTAACGCGCCACGTTGGCTTCGGTCGTTACAGCCGGATGCTGTCCGGTCTGGATGGCATACTGTTCGGCGGGAAGTCCGAAGCTGTCGTAGCCCATCGGGTGCAATACATTGAATCCCTGGTGGCGCTTGTAGCGGGCGAAGACGTCACTTGCGATGTACCCGAGCGGGTGCCCGACGTGCAGGCCAGCTCCAGATGGGTAGGGGAACATATCCAAGACATAGAATTTTTCCTTTGAAGGATCTTCTGTGACCTTGTAGGCTTCAGTCGCTTTCCAGTTCGCTTGCCAGCGCTGTTCAATTGCTCGAAAATCGTATTCCATGCGGCTTCCCAATTCGCTGCAAAGGTAGTCGCTTGGTATCTTTAGCGCGTGTACTTGCGGCAGACTCCTCCGATTGTAAAAGCGATGGCTTCCCAGCTGACGTGGCACGGCCCTGATTTCGTGGACAACGAGGCGGCCGTGTACCTGACTTTTGACGACGGGCCGCACCCGGTCATCACTCGGCAGGCCATGGAAATCCTCGGCCGATTCGATGCGCCAGCGACGTTTTTCTGCGTGGGAGGTAACATCGAGAAGCATCCGGACGTCATGGAAGAATTGCTCGAAAAGGGCCATGCGATTGGCAACCATTCGTACGCCCATGAATCCGGATGGAGCACCCCGAATTATGCGTACCTCAAAAGCTTCATCAAGTGCCAGTCCCTGACCGATGCGAAGTGGTTTCGACCGCCTTATGGGCGCATCACTCGCTCACAGGCCGAGGCCATCTCGGTCCAAACTGAGGTGGTCATGTGGGACGTGCTGAGCGCCGATTTTGACGTCAAAAAAACCCCGGAAGATTGCTTTGAACAATTGTTGGTCAACACCCGGCCCGGGGCCATCGTGGTTTTTCACGATTCAGAGCGTGCGGCGCCTCGTATGCTGCCCATCTTGGAGCCGTATTTGCGGTGGCTCAAGGACGAGGGGTACACGTGCAAACTGCTGCCGTCGCGGGCGTGATCAATCCTCTTCGCCCTGCGCTTTTTCGGCTTCGGCTTTCTGCGAGGCTTGGCGGAGCATCTTGAGCTTGGACTTTATGTCTTCGACTTCCTTTTTGTCTGCTCCCATGGACTTCTCGTACTGGCTGCGGATGCTTTCTGCTCCCTTGCCCGTGAAGCGTTCCAAGTTTTCTTCGGTCTTCGTAATGCGGTTGAGCAACCGGTCGAGTTTTTCGCGCAAAATGCGCTGCTCCCGGCGGATGCTTTGCGTATCTGCCTCCAGCAAATTGTCCACGCGTTGTTTGTACGTCTCCATGGCGCGCTCCGACTTCTGGGCGCTCAGAGCGTCGTAGTGAGCGTCCATAGCGGTGCGATAGGCTTCCATTACTTTGTCCAGTGATTTACGCGGCACGAACCCAATGGCATTCCAGCGCACGGAAAAGGCCTTCAGCGCGTCCAAGTCGTCTTTGCGTTTACCGCTCAATTCGAAAGCCTTCACCTCTGCAATCAAGGCATTTTTCTGCTTCAGGTTTTCCTTCTCACCTTCCAGCTTACCAGCCATCTCCGCCTTGCGCGCGTTGAAGAACGTGTCCTGCGCTTTGCGGAACCGACGCCAGAGCTTCTGTTCGTCACGGGGCGCGCACGCCCCGACGGTTTTCCACTCTTTTTGGAGGTCCATCATCTTGGGTGCGTCTTCGCGCCAGTTGGTGCTTTTGGCCAACGCTTCAGCCCGCTCGATGAGGGCGAGTTTCTGGCTTTTGAAGGCATCGCTAACTTCCTTTTGAGCGTCGTAGAAGAGCTGCTTCTTTCCGAAGAAGACATCGGCCAGCTCACGGAATTGTGCCCACAATGGTTCGTTGTGTTCTTTTCCGGCGAAGCCCGTCTTCTTCCATTCTTTTTGCAATTCCAAAACGGTTGCGGTGGCTTTTTGCCAGGCAGCATGCGAGGCCTCAACCTCCTCCGCCACCACGTCGCGAAGCTTCTCGATCAGGGCTGTTTTCGCTTCCGCATTGGTTTTGAAGCCTTCTCGGATCTCATCGTAATGCGCTTTCGCTTCCTCAAAAACCGGGCGGATGATGCCAAAGAATGTGTCGGATAATTCCTTGTACGTCTCGCGCGGAGAAGGCCCCACGTCCATCCACTGCTTTTGCAAGGCACGGGCGTGCTTTTGCCGGTCGTTCAACGACTCAATGGCCGCGAGGGCTTTGGCACCTTCGATGAGGTCCTCCTTCTTTTTGAGGTTCACCTTCAAGTCGTGGTCCTTGAGTTCCTTGTAAATATTGATGTTGTAGAAGAACTCGTCCTGTAAGCGGTAGTACTGGTCGTGTACGTCCTTGTATTGGTCGCCAGGCACGTCACCCACTTCGCCCCATGCCTCGCGCACTTCATTGAACACCGCAAATGCGGCGCCTATGTTTTCTTCTTCTTGTATGGTGTGGCGGAGGCGTTCGAGCATCGCCTTTTTCTTTTCCAAGTTGGCGCGTTGCTCGTCTGCTACTTGTTTGCGCCAGGCCTTTTCACGCTCCTTGAAAGCGGCTACAGCGGCTTCAAACGCTTCTTCTTCTGGCGCTGGCTGGTATTCGAAAACCGCATCGGGATCTTTGGACGCCGCGGCCCAGGCCTCGCGCTGTTTCCTCACTTCTTCTTTTGTCAGGGTGCGAAACTGCTCGATGGCTTCGCGCACTTCGACACGGATGCCCTCCAAGTCTTCTTGGGCGAGCAATTCCTGAATACGGGGCAAGATCTCTGACCTCATGGGTCGACACATTTAGATTTTCGGATTGCAAATATCGTGTACAGCCTTGTTTTCCCGGCATTTTGGGCCAATTTCGCCTTCCATGATCGATGAGTGGAAGGAAAAAATGCGCCGGTGGTGCAGCCTGCAGGAACGGTGTACGGGGGATGTTCGGCGAAAGTTGCAGGGCCAAATTGAGGATGAAAGGGAGATCGACACCATCGTAGCGACGCTTGTAGAGGAGGGGTTTCTTTCCGATGAGCGTTTCCTGACTTCGTACGTTCGAACCCACGCCGAGCACAAATCATGGGGCCCGCGAAAAATTGTCCATGGCTTGCGGGCCAAGGGGTTTTCGAGCGCGGCGGCCAATGCGGCTGTGGCGGCCCATTCCCAATCGTCGTTCCAAGCCTCCCTAAAGGCCCTCGTGGAGCGTCGACGAGCGGAGTTGCCGGCCAAGCGCGAACGGGTGATTCGGTTCTTGGTATCTCGGGGGTTCGCTGTGAATGACATCTTGCGGGTCCTCGAAGAAGCAGAGGGGCACTGAATTACCTTTGCGGCGTATGATTACGATTGATCAACTGAATGCACTGCGCTCGCGCGTTGAAGACTTGAAAGGGTACTTGGCCATCGATGCCAAGCGCATCGAGATTGCCGAGGAGGAGAAGCGCACGCAAGACCCGGAGTTTTGGAACAATTCCAAGGAAGCTGAACTGGTCATGAAGCGCCTGCGAACGTTGAAATCCTGGACGCAGAGTTTCGATGCCTGCTTGTCTGCCGTTGACGATGCGCAGGTTCTTTTTGAGTTCATGAAAGCCGGAGAGGCTGAAGATTCCGAGGCACAAGAGGCCTTTGATGCGGCCGCGGTGGCGGTGGAGGAATTGGAGTTCAAAAACATGCTCAGCGCCGAGGAAGACAACCTCAACGCGATCATGCAGATTACCTCTGGCGCCGGTGGCACAGAGAGCTGCGACTGGGCGTCCATGCTGATGCGCATGTACAAGATGTACGGTGATAACGCCAATTTCAAGGTCAAAGAACTCGACTTACAGGAAGGCGACGTGGCGGGCATCAAACAAGTGACGTTGGAGTTCGAAGGCGAATTCGCATTTGGCATGCTCAAGGGCGAAAACGGGGTGCACCGGTTGGTCCGCATCAGTCCGTTCGACAGCCAAGCACGCCGACACACTTCTTTCGTTTCGGTCTATGTCTATCCGTTGGTGGACGACTCCATTGAAATTGAGGTCAATCCATCGGACATCACGTGGGAGACCTTCCGCTCGGGCGGCGCCGGTGGCCAGAACGTCAACAAAGTCGAAACGGGGGTTCGCTTGCGCCACGCGCCAACCGGAATTGTCATCGACAACACGGAGACACGCAGCCAGTTAGGCAATAAAGAGAAGGCCATGCAGCTGTTGAAGTCGCAGTTGTTCGAAATCGAACTGGCCAAGCGCAACGAAGCGCGCGCGGAAATCGAGGCCGGCAAGAAGAAAATCGAATGGGGTTCTCAGATCCGTTCCTACGTCATGCAGCCATACAAAATGGTCAAAGACGTACGCACCAATCACGAGACGTCCAATGTGGATGCGGTGATGAACGGTGACATCGAGGGCTTCCTCAAGGCGTACCTGATGCAAGCGGGATCCGGTGCCAAACAATCAGAACAAGCGTAACAATCATGAGTGGTTTTCGAATTGAAAAAGACACCATCGGCGAGGTCAAGGTGCCGGCAGACGCCCTGTGGGGCCCTCAAACCGAGCGATCCCGCAATAATTTTAAAATTGGTCCCAGTGCCTCGATGCCAACAGAAATCGTCGAGGCGTTTGCCTATCTGAAAAAGGCCGCTGCACTGACGAATGCGGAACTCGGGGGCCTCGACCAGAAGAAATGCGATTTGATTGCCCAGGCTTGCGAAGAAATCATTGCCGGCCAGTGGGCCGACCAATTCCCATTGGTGGTTTGGCAGACGGGTTCGGGAACGCAATCCAATATGAACGTGAACGAAGTGGTCGCGAACCGCGCCCACCTCATCAACGGCGGTAAACTCGGTTCAGGCGACAAGCCCGTTCATCCCAACGACGACGTCAACAAATCCCAATCCTCGAACGATACCTTCCCCACGGCCATGCACATCGCGGCCTACAAGATGATCGTTCAAACCACTGTGCCCGGCATTGAGCGGTTGCGCGATGCATTGCAGGCGAAGGCCGAAGCATTTGCCGACGTGGTCAAAATTGGCCGGACCCACCTGATGGACGCGACGCCATTGACCTTGGGACAAGAATTCAGCGGGTATGTCGCCCAATTGAATTTTGGCTTAAAGGCCCTCCATAATTCCATGAGCCACCTCAGCGAATTGGCGCTGGGTGGCACCGCTGTCGGCACGGGCATCAACACTCCGGAGGGGTATTCCGAGCGCGTCGCGCATCACATTGCGACATTGACGGGGCTCCCCTTTGTCACGGCGCAAAACAAATTCGAGGCACTCGCTGCCCACGACGCCATCGTCGAGACCCACGGTGCCCTGCGTCAACTGGCAGTGAGCTTGAACAAGATCGCCAACGACATCCGTTTGATGGCATCCGGCCCGCGTTCGGGCATCGGCGAACTGATCATTCCCGCGAATGAACCCGGGTCGAGCATCATGCCCGGCAAGGTCAACCCTACGCAGTGCGAAGCCATGACCATGGTCTGTGCCCAAGTGATGGGCAATGACGTCGCGGTAACAGTGGGTGGCGCGCAAGGCCATTACGAACTCAATGTGTTCAAGCCCATGATGGCCCGTAATGTATTGGAAAGCGCCCGCCTCCTCGGCGATGCCTGCCATTCGTTTAGCGTGCATTGTGTCGAGGGCATTGAACCGAATCACCAACGCATCGATGAGCTGGTGCAAAACAGCCTCATGTTGGTGACCGCGCTGAACACGAAAATCGGTTACTACAAAGCCGCGGAAATTGCGAACAAAGCGCACACCGAAGGGACCACCCTCAAGGCGGCCGCTTTGGCAACGGGCTACCTGACCGAAGCTGAGTACGATGCATGGGTGGTGCCCGGTGATATGACCGGGAAGCGGTAATTACTTCTGCTTGCCGGCCTTCATCTGGGTGACCAGCTGCTTGATCCACTGCTCATCCGCCTTGGGGCAAATGAGGAGCGCGTCCTCTGTGTCAACCACAATGAAGTTGTCGAGCCCGCGCAAAGCGATCAGCTTTTTGGACTTACCCGCATCGCTGACGATCACGTTGCCGCTGGC
>CALKYI010000243.1 GCA_938003665.1 uncultured Flavobacteriales bacterium | reverse complement strand
TTGGCACAACCGTGTGACAATCAATGTATTAAAAATCCAGCGTTTTACCTAATGCAGGGCCGCTGGCCCGGCAGGCCGTGTTACGCCCAGCTCTCTTGCCGACCCAGTTTCCACAACATGCGCGCGTGCAACGCCAAGGCGCCAGCAAACGTGGTGGAAGACCGGTACGGAAGCCCGAATTCCTCCGCCGTCTTTTTGACGATGGGCGCGAGGTCACTGAAGTGGATGTGGCAAATGTTGGGGAACAAGTGGTGCTCAATCTGGTGGTTCAGGCCACCGCAGAGCCAGGTGAATGCGCGCGAACCGGTGCCGAAATTCGCAGTAGACTTCAATTGATGCGACAGCGTGTCGTCCTCCATTTTGGCGCCGGCTTCGGCCTGCGCAAATTGCAGGTCTTCCAATACGTGCGCGGGTTGGAAGATGGAGGCCAAAATCAAACCGGTTACGTCGTGCATGACGGTCCACCCACCCAAGATCATTCCGAACGAGAGATCACTGAAAATCAAGGGCAATCCGATGATGTAACTGAAGTATACCACTTTACCGATGATCATCTCTCGCACCAATTGGGGAACGGTCGACCCGGAGGACTTGATGAGGCCTTTTTTGCGGTAGCGCGCCAGGGCCAGCCAGTCTTTGGCCGTCATCCAGAAGAGCGTCATGATGCTGTAGAAGAACCACGCGTAAATGAATTGCAGTTTGTGCACCTTTTTCAGTGGACGGTCCGGGCTGAAGCGGAGCAAACCGGGCGTATCGATGTCTTCGTCGAGGCCGTCGATGTTGGTGAAACTGTGGTGCAGGACGTTATGCTGAATCTTCCACATCGCTGAGCTGCCGCCGACCAAATCGAGGACCTTGCCGATGATTGCGTTGACCCGTTTGTTGGAGCTGAAGGCGCCGTGGTTGGCGTCGTGCATCACGTTCAAGCCAATGCCCGCGAGACCGAAGCCCATGATGATTTCTGTGACCCAGAACCCCCATCCGGTGCCGGTAGCACCGAAGGTGATTAATCCCCACGGCACGAAAAATGTGGCCAGCATCAGGGCGGTTTTGAGGTACATACGCCAATCCCCTTGTCGGGATTTTCCAGTTTCCTTGAAGTAGGCGTCAACGCGCTCTCGGAGGGTTTTGCTGAAATCGGATTGGGTCCGATTGAAGCGAACGATTGGAATTTGCATGGGCAGGTTTAAGGGGCGAAGATAGACTGAAGGTTGAAAACAGAACAACGCGAAGTCCACGGGTGTTCACCTGAGAGCGTTGTCAAAGAGAATGTTGTATCTTCGCTGTCCGTTTTCGGGCATTTAGCTCAGTTGGTTAGAGCGCTACCTTGACATGGTAGAGGTCA
>CALKYI010000242.1 GCA_938003665.1 uncultured Flavobacteriales bacterium | reverse complement strand
TAGAGGGGGTTGTGCTGAATTTCGAAAACGGCTTCGGTGGTGTTGCGTGTGCCTAAGTTGTAGAGCGATCCCAAGTCGTCTACCAATTCGTAAACACCCAAGTCCACCACCTCCTGCAATGCCGAAGCTGCGGCATCGAATTTCGCGGCATCGTCGCCGCTGAGGTCTGCCCAGTAGAGGTAGGCCTTGCCCATCAGTGCCAAGGCGGCACCTTTCGTGGCCCGTCCTGCCTGGCCCGAAGCCGGCATGACGGGAAGCACGGCCGCCGCATCTTCGCAGTCGTCGATGATTTGCTGCATAACCTCGGAGAGAGTGTTGCGCTGCAAATTCACTTCGTCTGGGGCCAATTCCTCGGTGATGACCGGGATGGGGCCGAAGTGACGGAACACTTCAAAGTGGTAGAACGCCCGCAAGAATTTGGCCTCCGCGAGGTACACTTGTACCGCATCAGAAGACAACGCTGGGTCACTTGTGTCGGTGTTGCTCAACAAGCTGTTCACCCGGTTGATGCCAATGTAGCTGCGGCGGTAGAGCGGGTGAAGCACGGTATTGGTGTTGGTTTCCGTGAAATCATCGAATTCCTGCCATCCGGGCTGGTCGTTGTTGGAGGGGTCGCCGCCGGCGTTGGCATTATCCGAGCGAATCTCGCCAAACATGACGGGGGAAATCCACTGCCCATAGGCCATGGTCCAACCGACCGGATCGTACGCACCAATGAGTGCTTCGGAGACGTGCAGTTCCGTTTGATAATAGGTGCTTGACAGGACCTGGTTCACAGGGTCCACTTGGAGTCGATCTTTGTTACAGGCTCCAAAGCTCAAAGCGAGGGCGAGAAGGAGCGTTACGTTGCGTAGGTGCTTAATCATGAGTTCTGAGCTTTAGAATGAAACGTTGAGGCCCGCACCGATGGAGCGGTTGTTCGGGTAGAAACCTTTGTCAATCCCGGTATCCAAAATCCAGCCGCTGGTCCCGATGTCGGGGTCAAATCCGCGGTAGTTGGTTACGGTGAAGAGGTTGGTACCCGTGAGGTAAATTTTGGCCTCCTTCATGTTGAACTTCTCCAGGATGTTCGCGGGAACGTTCCATCCAATTTGCAGGTTGCGCAGGCGAAGGAAGTTCCCGTTTTCGAGGTAGAAATCCGAAGGACGTTGGTTGTTGTTGGGGTCCGTTGATGTCAAACGCGGCAACTCCGTGCTGGGGTTTTCCGGCGTCCAACGGCCCAGCCAGAAGCTCTGGTAGTTCGAGAACGTGACGTCTGAACGCTCGTACGTGCGGTAAATCTCGTGGCCGATTTGGGCGTTGAAGATGGCGCTGGCGTAGAAGTCCTTGTATGAGACGTTGGCGCTCAAGCCGATAATGTGCTTGGGCCAAGGGCTGCCGATATCCGCGATGTCATCGGAGTTGATGGTGCCGTCGCCATTGGTATCGAGGAATCGGATGTCCCCAGGAGCAGCATTGGGCTGGAGGAGGTCACCTTCGGCGTTTACGTGGCTGAAGATTTCGCCTTGGTTTTGGAAAATTCCATCCGCTTGGTACCCCACGAAGTGGCCTACCTCGTACCCTTCGGTCATGCGTGTGATGGCCGTGTTGCGAACGGGCCATCCCCAACCGTTTAGGTAACCGGTTTCACCGGCGACGCTGATGACTTCATTCTTGAAGTGCGTGTACGTCAGCTGGGTGTTCCACTTCAAATCGCCTTCACCGGCGCGGTAGCCCAAAACCAGATCAATCCCCTGATTGCGAATCTCACCGAGGTTGGAAGTCGGGTTGTTGGTGGCGCCGATATAGCCCG
>CALKYI010000241.1 GCA_938003665.1 uncultured Flavobacteriales bacterium | reverse complement strand
CGGGAGTTGGGACAGCAACTGCGGGTGAGCCTCACGGGCGTGCCCTTTCCATCCGGACACTACCGTTTGAAAGCGGGCGAATCAGCCCGGGCGACCCTCGGACTCAATCAGGACCGCACCGAGTCAGACCACAGCGCCCTCACCGCTGAAGCCTTCGAATCGACTTGGAACGAATTGGGTTGGCCACGCATGCAAATCTTGCGAGGCACGAGCTCCACTTTGCCTCAAGTCATCCAACGCATGGAACAAGGCGTACCTTTGTGGAAGGCTCTTCTCATCATTGCTCTGGCAGCGCTCGCCGCCGAAACTTTACTGCTTCGTACATGGAAATCATCATCAAAGGCGTAACCATCCTCGATCCAAAAGGCCCACACCACGGCTCTAAAAAGGATGTCAGCATCCTAAACGGAACCATTGCCGCCATTGAAGCAAACATCGATGCGCCGGCGACTGCGGAGGTATGGGAAGAATCGGGAGCCTACCTGTCATTGGGTTGGATGGACCTTCAAGCTGATTTTGCGGAACCAGGGGCGGAACCAAAGGAAGGCTTGGATAACGGGCTGGAAGCGGCCAACGCAGGTGGCGTCACCCACGTAGTGTTTAACGTAAACCAGCAACCGATTCCCGACACCAAATCCAACATCGCCTACCTGCTCTCTCGGTCTGAAGGAGCGGCCACGCGACTGCTTCCCCTCGGCACCGTATCAAAAGGAAGGGCGGGCAAACAACTCGCTGAGATGCGCGATTTGGCTGAGTCAGGAGCCGTTGGATTCTCAGACGACGCACCGCTCGACAGCGTGGAAATGCTGCGACGGGCATTGGAGTACAGCCACGGCATGTCCCAGCCTGTCTTGACCTGCCCCCTGGAATTGGGGCTAAATGCCCACCCTCAAATGCACGAAGGAGCCACGAGCACCCACATGGGCGTTGTGGGCAATCCGCACGTTTCGGAGACCATGCGCATCAAGCGCGATTTGGATGTCTTGCGGTACACCGGTGGCAAGTTGCACTTCACCTGCATCAGCACAGCTGAATCGGTTGAATTGATCCGCGCTGCCAAAGCCGAAGGGCTTCAGGTTTCTTGCGCCACTTCCGCGCACCACCTCTTCTTCGTGGACGAGGATTTGAGTGCCTTCGACGGCACGATCAAAACGCTGCCTCCTTTCCGGGAACATTCCGATCGAGATGCATTGTGTGCAGGGGTATTGGACGGGACCATCGATGCCATCATATCCGATCACCGCCCTGAAGATTTGGAACACCACGACGTCGAGTTCATGTTGGCCACCTACGGCATGGTAGGCATCGAAACGGTTTATCCCGTAGCGAAAGCGGCGTTGGCACATGCGGAGGACGCCACTGCAGAAGCGGCCATCGTCCGAGCACTGACCACGGGACCCCGTTCGGTGCTGGGCTGGGACACTCCCCACATTGAGGTTGGAACCAAAGCGGACCTCACCTGGTTCCATCCCTCACATGCAACGGCCCAACACCGCGTTACCAAAGGCGCGAACCGCCCAGAATACAGCAACCGCACCGTGGCCTACTCAGGCAAGGGAACAGCGTTGCGGACCCTGCGCGGCTGACTTGTCGATCAAGCCTCTCCCTGGGGACCGCTGAACGTCAGTGGCATCGCCGGATCTTGGTTTCCTTTCGGAGGTTGAATCGGCCCTTGTTGCTGTTCAAAACGCTTCACATTCTCGCTCAAGGCATGCAGCAAACGCTTGGCGTGATGCGGCGCCAAAATGATGCGGCTGCGCACTTGCGCTTTGTTCATGCCGGGCATGACTTGGGCAAAGTCAACCACAAATTCAACAGGGCTGTGCGTGATCACCGCCAAATTGGAATACACCCCTTGGGCCAATTCCTCCGGCAAGTCAATGTTCAACTGCTTCTTCTTTTCTTCTTGTGCCATGGTGGTCACGTTTATCGTTGATTCAAATACAATTCCAATAGGGCGTGGAGGTTCTCAACACGGCCTGCCGAAG
>CALKYI010000240.1 GCA_938003665.1 uncultured Flavobacteriales bacterium | reverse complement strand
TCGTTTACACGTCTTTGTTCATCACGCCGACCATCTTCAACAACGTCCTTTGGAACGCTGTGGCCGATGCCGGCGACGAATTCCTTTTGGCCCAATACTCCATTTACGATGAGGTGGCACCCAGTTTCCAGGCCGTGCCGAAGGGCCACGAACTGCTGCACAACCTCGATACCGACGAGACGCTCGCCGTGCTTCGTTGGTTCAGTGCAGGCTATTTCAACGCGGTTCGCCGTGACGACGGCCAATTGCAACTGAACGACCTCCGGTTCGGTACCTTCTCAGGCAAAGCCACCCATCCCGATGACTACATCTTTCGGTTCAACCTGGAAGACCGTGGCCCAGACGCGCCATACGGGTTCGAGCAAGCACAAGGTGGTCCGCCTGACACCAAGGCGGAGGACATGATGATGGACTTGATCGAACGCGCCCAAGGAATTACCCAAGAAGAATCTCCACTGCCATGAAGCGTGCCATCCATGCCATTATGCTTGGGGGAACGATATTGTGCAGCATGACCGGTTGCATGAAGGAATACACATGCGGCTGCACCGACTTTGATAACGGTCCGTTTTATTACACCATCGAAGCCCGCTCAGAAGAAGCTGCCCGCGAGCTGTGCGAGACGCCCGGAGGGGATTGTGCGCTTCAGCAGTAATTCGATTTGGGTGCGCGTTTCAAACGGCTTTATTTCGCACTGTGTCACGCGTGCTCATTTTTCCTGCTCTGATGCTGTTGCCCCTCATGGGATGGAGCCAGGTGGACGGTGCCGGGGTTCAACTTGGGGTGCCGTTGGTCTCGCCGTTTGGCGGGGCGAACTGGGGCGTGCATGCTTTCTACGAACAGCCCTTGCCGAAAAGCCTTGCGGTGCGGGCGGGCATGGGGTTCAATCTGCAGACGCTCGCTCCGCGTGTGAGTGAGTTGACAACCCCAACGTGGACTGCGCAGTTGGTTCCCTCACTCTTTATGCAGGTGAGGAGGTATTGGCAAGCAGGGAATGGGAACGCGCAGAATTTCGCTGGATTGGGCGTAGAACAACGATGGGAGCAACATGCGATCGAGCTAACCGGTGACGGAGCATCCTTTGCGCCGCAGCCCCAAACTTCGCTGTCGCTCCAAATCGGACGCAGCGTGGCCACTCCCAACGGCGACCGAGTCCAGGTGGCGGTAACGATCCATCAGTAATTCGTCGAAGAGCGATGTTGAGCACACTTGCTGTACTCCCCGCGGTGTTCTTGGTGGCGCTGGTTGCCATCATGAAGCGTTGGCCGCCCAATTCCGTCAACCGCACCTATGGCTACAGGACCCGCCGGTCCATGGCTTCGCAGGAGGCTTGGGATTACGCGCAGTCCCGTTCCATTGAACTCTTGCACCAATGGACCATTTGGATGGTAGTTTGGACGCCGCTGGTGATGTGGCGTTGGGGATTGGATGCATCCGTGCTCATCACGAATGGCCTCATGACGGTCGGCGTCCTGCTGCCCCTGTGGTACGTTGAGCGCGAATTGAAGCATCCTCCGTTTCGTGCTTCGGGCACCCTGAACCGTTTCGGCTGGGGCTTCACCGCCTTCATTTTCATGAGCACCTTCGTTCCCATTCAGCACGACCGCGACGAGCGGGAAGCCGAAGTGAAGGGGAAGGTGGTGGACCTGCGCTGGCACGAAAGCAGCCGGGATGTGGGCATCCAATTGGACGAAGACGACACCCATTACTACATCAACCGCGGCCTCGACATGGGCATGGATAGCCTAGCTTGGAACCGCGCAGTCGTGGGACGGACCGTGACCTTGCAAGTGGTCGGTCGGCCGGCGGGCTTGAATTGGTTTGGAAGCGTCGGTCCGGTGCGCGGGGTCATCCTTCATGGCGATACGTTGTACCGGACGGGGAGGGTGGTCAACCCAGGATGAACTAAGCGTCTCTCGCTCCGTACATCAGCACCAAATCCATCCCGGCTTCGGTTTCCATCCAATGCGCCGTGTGAGGAGGGATGTCCACCGCATCGCCAGCCTTGACATCGATGCGTTCATCTCCAGAAACAATCACCCCAGTGCCACTGGTGACCCGCACGTATTCCCAACGGTCGTGCACGTGGCTGCGGCCGTTGCGGTCAAAGTGAAGCCGCTCCAAAGCAGGCTCGCCGTCGATTTCTTCCAGCACTTCCAGCCAGCCAAAGGATGTCGTGCGGCGCGAGGGATGGGGTTCGGGCATATCGGTTCAGTCGCCGAGGATGCACACCGCGTGTTACTGTGTCGCAGCCCGCTTTTTCTCTTTTTCCAAAACCCTTGTAATGGTCTCATCGCCCAATTGGATGCTGGCCACTTTGAAGCCGTGCTCTGCCAGCCGCGTCATCTGTGCTTCGGTGCATCCAAACGTCGCGGAGTAATTGGTGGCGACTTGCGTGCCGGCGATGTAGCTGACAGGCGTCGCCTTTTGCACGGCGAGGAATGTTTCGATGTCGCCGTTGCCCAGCTTGAGGCTCAGCTCCGTGCCCTCGACCACGACGAAGTTGCGCTCCCCAATCAGCGCCACTTGCATCTCCACGCGGTACTCATCTCCTTTGCGATAGTAGTTCACGACAAAGTCGCGTCCGTCCATGGTCATTTTGCACCGGCGTACACGTTCATCCGTCATGGGGTCTGTGTCGTCGGTAACGTATTTACACTTTTGGGCGGCAGCAGTGTATGGAGCAAGTGAGGCGGCGGTCAAGGCCAGAAAGAGAAGCAAGTGTTTCATGAAGTGCAGGTTTCGATTGCCCACAAGATACACTGCGAATCCTGCTGAGGGTGATTTCACCTATTTTGCAGCATGAACACGCTCATGCAGAAAGGTTTCTGGGTCCTGTTAATGGCTATTTTAGCAGGGTGTTCCGTTCAGAAACGCACCTTGATGCCGGGCTACCATGTAGAGTTGGTCGGAGCAAAGAACGCGGTTTCGAAAGCGGTTATTCCTGTGGACGAATTGGCCGAACCCGAATGGGCTGTGGCTGGTTCGCTGCCAAACGAAATACCTGTTGCGGAATTGACCCGACCGGCGCTCTTGTATTCCAATGCAACGCTCATGGCTCAGACGCATTCCATTCCCCCCAAGAAAATCCTGGTCAGTCCAGCGCCAGCTGAGTTGCAGGAACCCACCCCTTGGGA
>CALKYI010000239.1 GCA_938003665.1 uncultured Flavobacteriales bacterium | reverse complement strand
AACTGAGTTGGGAAGTCTTCCATCGGCAGGGCGGACGGTGGAGCGAACGTTGGCAAGCGAGCCTAGGAACGGATCTGTCCAAGCGATGGGACGTGGAGTTGGCTTATTTGTGGGGCAATGAATGGTTGGACCCCGATCCATGGCGTTCGCACGTCGTGCGAATCCAGACGTCCTATGATTTGCGCAAACCAGACCAACCGTTCAAGCGCATCCCGCCGACTCGCGTTTACACAGAGGGCAAGCGTGTGTCACTTGGAGGGACGTGTCCGGTGTGCACGGCGCAACAGATCCGCATTACCGAAATCCATGCCAAGGGCGAGCCGGCTGATTACATGGAATTGCAGAATGCTTCAGACGTGGCCTGTTCGCTGGACGGTTGGCGTATTACGGATGATTTGACCAAAAAAGGTTGGGAGCTGCCCGGCGGTTGTTTGGCGCCCGGCGCGGTGGTGCTGGGGCACGAAAAAGGCCGAGGTGGATTTCCGTTTGGCCTGTCCGCTTCTGGTGAAGTACTGTTTCTCCTGGATTCAGCGGGCGATGTCAAGCGGCAAATTCAGGTGTTGCCGACCGTGGAGAATCAAGCCCAAGGGCCCGGAAATTCGGGCAATTGGTCGTTTGTGGAGCCCTCACCGGGCAAGGTGAAATCGGACAATTAACCGATTCCCGAATTTTTGTCCACAAGATGGCTTGGGTTGTAAACATCCGTTTGCTATCTTCGCACCCCCAATTTTGGGGAGAATTTGAACATTCAAAACACTGAGCTGTGGATACTTTGAGCTACAAAACCGTCTCCATCAACAAGGAGAACGCTGATAAGAAGTGGTTGCTCGTCGATGCTGAGGGCCAAACCTTGGGCCGTTTGGCGTCTGAAGTTGCTAAGCGCCTGCGCGGCAAGCACAAGCCAAATTTCACCCCACATGCAGACTGCGGTGACTACGTAATCGTTGTCAATGCAGAGAAGGTGGTTTTGACTGGAAACAAGTGGGACCAGAAGGAGTACATCCGTTACACGGGCTACCCCGGAGGTCAGCGCACACGCACTGCCAAGGAGCAGTTGAAGCGCAAGCCATTTGCTTTGGTGGAAGATGCAGTACGCGGCATGCTCCCGAAGAATTCTCTGGGACGTGAAATGTTCCGCAACCTGCATGTATATGTAGGTCCTGACCACAAACACGAAGCTCAGCAGCCTGAGCAAATCAAATTCGCTTGATTCAAGCTTGATCATCACACCGCATGGAAGTAATCAATACATCTGGCCGACGTAAGACTGCAGTAGCGCGTCTCTACATGAAGCCTGGAAAGGGCAGCGTCACCATCAATAAGAAGGACGCTAGCGACTATTTCACCACATCTGTGTTGCAATACAAAATCAACCAGCCCTTCATGTTGACAGAGACTGCTGGCCAGTACGACGTTCAAGTGAACGTTGACGGCGGCGGCATCACCGGTCAAGCGGAGGCGGTGCGATTGGCCATCTCCAAAGCTCTCATCGAGGTCAACCCCGAGTGGAAGCCCACGTTGAAGCAGGTCGGTTTGACCACACGCGATCCCCGTATGGTGGAGCGCAAGAAGTACGGCCAGAAGAAAGCGCGTAAGAAGACTCAGTTCTCTAAGCGTTAATGGCTGGATTCCCTTCAGAATTTATTTAATCAACATACTGTTTAGCATCCAAACCCGCTGGACTCGTTCACTTCGAATGGCTACCAGCGAGTTGCTTAAACCAGGAACGTAAACACATGGAAAAAGTAACCTTCGAGCAAATGCTCCAAGCCGGAGTCCACTTCGGCCACCTGAAGCGCAAGTGGAACCCCCACATGGCGCCCTACATCTTCACTGAGAAGAAAGGCATCCACATCATTGACTTGCACAAGACCGGCGTCAAGCTGGACGAAGCGGCGTCAGCGATGAAGCAAATCGCGAAGAGCGGAAAGAAAATCCTCTTCGTGGCGACCAAGAAACAAGCCAAGTCCATCGTCGCTGAGCGCGTGGCTGCCATCGGCATGCCATACGTAACGGAGCGTTGGTCTGGAGGGATGTTGACCAACTTCGCAACCATCCGCAAGGCGGTTCGCAAGATGTCGCAGATCGACAAGATGGAGCAGGACGGTACATTGAAAACCCTGTCGAAGCGTGAGCGTCTTCAGGTGAGCCGTCAGCGCGCCAAGCTCGAAAAGAACCTCGGCTCAATCTCCGATTTGACCCGCATCCCAGCGGCCATTTTCATTGTGGACGTCATGAAGGAGCACATCGCCTTGGCAGAAGCCAAGAAGTTGGGCATCCCCGTGTTCGCCATGGTGGACACCAACTCCGATCCTCGCCCAGTGGATTTCCCCATCCCATCCAATGACGATGCGGGACGTTCCATCGCCCTCGTCATGGACGTGCTGGCGCAGGCTGTAGCAGAAGGTTTGCAGGAGCGCAAGGCCGACAAGGACCAGGCGGAAGCACAGGCGGCTGCCAAGAAGAGCAAGGAGGAAGCTCCAGCAGCAGCGGCCCCCGAGGAAGCTCCTGCAGCGGAAGCAACAGCTGAAGAAACGGCACCAGCGCCAGAAGCTCCAGCCAGCGAAGAAGGAGAAGCACCTGCCGCTGAGGAGAAATAAGTCGGAACATTAGCTGACAAACACAGATAGAGATGAGCATTACAGCAGCAGAAGTAAACAAGCTCCGTAAGCAAACCGGAGCGGGTATGATGGATTGCAAAAAAGCCCTCACCGAAGCGGAGGGTGATTTCGATAAAGCCATTGAAATCCTGCGCCTCAAAGGCCAGAAGGTTGCGGCCAAGCGTGGCGACCGTGAGACATCTGAAGGCGCCGTTCTTGCCACTGCCAATGCAGCGGGTGACTTCGGTGTGTTGGTATCCCTGAACTGCGAAACGGACTTCGTTGCGAAGAACGAAGAGTTCGTAGGTGTTGCGACCAACATCATGAACGTTGCACTCGAGGGAGGCATCACCGAAAAGGCTGCGTTGTTGGCCGCCGGTTACCCCGGAGAAGGCATCAGCATCGAAGAAAAGATCACCGAGCAAATCGGTAAAATCGGCGAGAAAATCGAGGTAGGTGCATTCCACACCTTGAACGCTGCTCACGTTGCTGCCTACATCCACCCTGGAAACCGTTTGGCGACCTTGGTTGGATTCAGCGCCAACGTTGGCGACGGCGGACGCGACGTTGCGATGCAAGCTGCGGCCATGGCGCCCGTTGCCTTGAACGAGGACAGCATTCCTGCCGACTTGATTGAAAAAGAGAAGGCCATCGGTAAAGAATTGGCCATCCAAGAAGGCAAGCCAGAAGAAATGGCTGACCGCATTGCCGAAGGCCGCTTGAAGAAGTGGTTCAAGGAAGCAACGTTGGTGAACCAAGCCTTCATCAAGGACAGCAAGGTCAACGTAGCACAGTACGTTCAGTCCCTGAACGGCGACGCGACCGTTACCGGTTTCTGCCGCGAAGCGTTGGACTAAGCGTTCGGAAAAAAGATTGAAAAGGGCTGCCAGTTTGGTGGCCCTTTTTTCATGTCTGACCTTTGTTGAATATTCGGATATTTACGGCGCCATGAAGTACAAAAGAATCCTCCTCAAACTCAGCGGTGAAGCGTTGATGGGCCAAA
>CALKYI010000238.1 GCA_938003665.1 uncultured Flavobacteriales bacterium | reverse complement strand
CCGCTTCAGCAGCTCTTGCCACCGAAGTACCGGGGACTGGAACTTGTGTTTTTGTGCATTGCCGGTGCCCAGCTAATTTCAGGGTTGAACGTCAGCAACAACAACCACCTCGGGCTGAGCAAACACTACCGGCTCGTGCTGCCGGTCAACTTGGCCTTGGTCGTGGTCACCGTCGTCATGAATTACCTGTTTATCGTGGTGTTCGAGTGGGGCCTGGCTGGAGCGGCACTGGCCACATTGGGTACGTTCGTGTGGAACAACGCGTGGCGCGTGCTCATCGTCTACCGGAAGTTCGGCGTGCACCCGTTCACGTGGTCCATTCCCGTCATGTCGGGGATTGCAACGGCATCCGCCATGCTTTTCCACTGGGACGCTGGCAGCATGGGACTGCACCCGCTGGTCGAAGCCATCGCCCAAGGCGCACTGGCCTCAGGGACGTGCTTTGCGGCCTGCTATGCCTTGGGGTATTTTCCCGAATTCCGGGATGGGCTCAAGCAGCGGTTTGCCTGGTGGCCCTGATTGGGCTTATTTCTGGCGAAGCCAGGTCTGTGTGCGGAACAAGAAGAAGATGTACCCTCGGACTTTTAATTCGTCCATGTTGCCTTCTTCCAACCACATTTCGCAGTCGTAGATCTTGCCGTTTTTCGGGTCGCAAATTGTTCCGTCTTCCCATTCCATTTCGCCTTCGACCGGCACCATATCGCGGACAATCTCCATGCCCAATGCGGGCTGGTCTTTGCGGTCGTCTTCACACTGATCGCAAATGGGGTTCTGGTCTTCTTCTGGAAGTCGGAACAACTCGATGACCTGGCCGTAGATTTTCCCATCACGCTCGGTGATTTCCACTACACTTTTGATGCGGCCTGTCTCGTCATCGATGGTCTTCCATTTTCCCAACACAGGGTTTTGAGCGATGGCAACTGCGGCAAAAAGAGTCAGGGCGAAGGTCAAGAGGTGTTTCATGATGAAGGGGTTTCCAGTTGTTTTTCAGCATCCGTCCGCGCGCGGTTGATGGCTGCATTGAGTTCGAAGCCCAATAATAAAATGGAACTGTTGGAATTCAACCACAAAAGGGTAATCAATAACGTTCCCAGCGAACCGTACAAGGAGTTGTACGAGGCGAATTGGTCAATGAACCACGAAAACGTGAACGTCAACACCACGAACAACGCTGTGGTACCCGTGGCCCCAATTGACCACCACTCCCACGGGTGTGGCGAGCGGTCTCCCACGTTGTACAGGATGGTAACAGCTACGTAGATCAACCCGAATGACAGGGCCCACCGGGCTCCGGTCACCAGCGGGATGTTGATGCCTTCCAGCCACCCTTTGGCCTCTGCCCAATGCAGGGCGTCGCCCGCAAAACCAATCATGAAGACCGCCAGCACCAACAGGACCGACAGCACCAACAAAAGGCCAATGGACAGCAGGCGGAACACCATCCAATTCTGCTGCGGACCTGCGGAGTGTGCACTTTGTCCAAACCCCAGCAGGATGGCATTCACGCTGTTTGAAGCGTAAAACAGCAGCAGCACGACCCCCACCGAAAGCAGCGTGCCCTGCCGTTGGCCAATGAGGTCGGAGACCGTCGACTCAAAGAGTTCGATGGCCTGCTTGGGAAAGAATTGCTCCAGGCTGATCAGGACTTCTTCGGTCTCCAGCGGGGTATACGGGATGATGCTCAAGAGGAGAATCATGGCCGGAAAAAAGGCCACGAACAAGCGAAAACTGATGGCCGCCGCACGGGTCGAAACCGAGCCATTGACCAATCCGAGAAAGAAAAATCGGCCGACATCGTAAACGTTCATCGACTTGTCTTTCCACGGGCGAATTCCCCGCAACGCGCGGCGCATCCGGTCGAATGTTTTGTTTTGTTGGACCCACCGGAAAAACGGGCGGTCCGGGACCACGGGCGGTTCGAGTTCAGCCATTGAAATACGTTGCCGATTTCAAACTAAAATCCATGCCCTTGACGCTGTGCGTAATCCACCCCATACTCACGTAATCCACACCGGCGTCCGCATAGGCCCGGGCGTTGTCCGGAGTGATGCCCCCTGACGCCTCGAGCGGGATGGTTCCGCCCCACTGTTCCACCATCGCAGCGGCCTCGGACGGGGAGTGGTTGTCCAGCAGCAGCCGGTCCACCAGCGGCGAACCGTCGGGTTTCTGCCATTCAGTGCGCGCCGCCATAGCAGCCGCCGCTTCGTCGGCATCGCGCACTTCGACCACGACGGGCACATTGGATTGCTCGGCCTTCATGTACGCGGCGACGTTCTCCAGGGCCTGGGCCATGGAACCCGCGTAATCCACGTGGTTGTCCTTCACCAAAATCATGTCATACAAGCCCATGCGGTGGTTGGTCCCCCCGCCTAGGCGCACGGCCATCTTCTCAAATTCCCGTAGGCCAGGCGTGGTTTTGCGGGTGTCAAGTACGGCGCACCTGGTGCCGGCGAACGAGGCCATGATCGCCGCTGTTCGGGAGGCAATTCCGCTCATGCGTTGGATGAAGTTCAGCGCCAACCGCTCCCCAATCAGTATGCTCTTGGCAGGTCCTGCAACCCGGAGGACGCGCTGGCCTGCCGTCACGGCATCTCCATCGGCAGCGAGCAATTCGCAGGTCAACGACGCGTCGACCACGCCAAAGACAAACTCGGCCACCTCCAAACCGGCGACTACGCCGTCTTCCTTGGCCATGATAAACCCCTCTTGCAGCAAGCCCTTCGGCAACGAAGACTCCGATGTGCAATCCCCCGTTCCCAGGTCTTCTTCCAAGGCGAAGCGGATCAAGCGCTCCATTGATTGTGAAACCATGCAGCGAAGATAGAATACCTTTGCTTCGTGCAAATCACGCTATTGGCCATCGGTAAAACACAGTCCAGCTGGATCGCTGAGGGCACACGGATCTACGTGGACCGCATGCGCCACTATGGCAAGTTTGAGTTCATCGAGACCCCCGATGCGAAGCTCAAGCAAAGCAAAAAAGACCCCGAAGCCGTCAAAGAAGCAGAAGCAACCATCCTTGATAAATTCATCGGCGGAGTGGACCACCTCATTCTCTTGGACGAAAAGGGGAAAGCCATGGGGTCGCTGGCGTTCTCGAAGCACCTCCAAAATCTCCAAAACCGAGGACTGCGCCATGTGATGTTCGTCATCGGCGGACCGTATGGATTTGCCCCGCGCATCCGCTCGAAGGCCCATGCCTTCATGAGCCTCGGCCCGATGACGTTTTCGCACCAGATGATCCGGCCGTTTGCCGCAGAACAGATTTACCGTGCGCACACCATCCTCAAAGGCGAACCGTACCACCACGAATAAAAAAGGCCCGACCAGGAGTGGTCGAGCCTTTCGCATTTCATTTGTTCGGGTTACGCAGCGAGTACGGTCACTACGTTGTTCAGCACCTCGACCGTTCCGCCTTTCACCGCGAAACGCTCTTCTTTCCCACCCGTACGCACCAACACTTCGCCGGTCTGCAACGTGGTGATCAAGGCCGCATGGCGGTCCATGATGCCCATGCTGCCATCCGAGCCTGGCAGGCCCACGTACTCAGCTTCTCCGCTGAACAGGGTGGCGTCGGGGGTGAGGATATGTACCGTCATGGTTGTGCTATGATTAGGCTTCAGCCATCATTTTCTCACCGGCCTCAATCACTTCTTCGATGGTGCCTTTCAAGTTGAAGGCCGCCTCCGGGAGGTGATCCAATTCGCCGCTCAAGATGCGGTTGAAGCCTTTGATGGTGTCTTCGATGCTCACCAACGCACCCTGCAATCCGGTGAACTGCTCAGCTACGTGGAACGGCTGCGACAAGAATCGGCTGATGCGGCGAGCGCGGTATACGGTCTGCTTGTCTTCTTCAGACAATTCGTCCATACCCAAGATCGCGATGATGTCCTGCAGCTCCTTGTAGCGCTGCAAGGTCTCCTTCACGTCCTGTGCACACTTGTAGTGCTCTTCACCGACGACTTCAGGGGTCAAGATTCGAGACGTTGAATCCAACGGGTCCACAGCAGGGTAAATACCGAGGGAAGCAATCTTACGGGACAATACCGTGGTCGCATCCAAGTGGGCAAACGTTGTAGCTGGCGCCGGGTCAGTCAAGTCATCCGCAGGTACGTAAACCGCCTGCACCGATGTGATCGAACCGCGCTTGGTTGAGGTGATGCGCTCCTGCATCGCACCCATTTCTGTTGCCAGGGTGGGCTGGTAACCTACCGCCGATGGCATACGACCAAGGAGGGCTGATACCTCAGAACCCGCCTGCGTGAATCGGAAGATGTTATCAATGAAGAACAGAATGTCACGGCCTCCAGACTCTTCGTCTCCATCACGGAAGTACTCCGCAACCGTCAAACCGGACAATGCAACACGTGCACGTGCCCCGGGAGGTTCGTTCATCTGACCGAACACCAAGGTCGCCTGCGACTGTGCCAACTCGTTGGTGTCGACTTTGGTCAAGTCCCAACCGCCAGCTTCCATGCTCTCTTCGAACTCCTTACCGTACTTGATTACGCCCGATTCAATCATCTCACGCAACAAGTCGTTTCCTTCACGGGTACGCTCACCAACACCGGCGAATACCGAGAT
>CALKYI010000237.1 GCA_938003665.1 uncultured Flavobacteriales bacterium | reverse complement strand
GGGCTTCCACTTCACTTTCGAGGACGATGCCATCTCCCACCACCGCAACAATGGCGTCAATGGGTGTGGTTTCAATGTTTTGGGCTGCACACCAGAAAGGGAGTGTCAGCAGCAACAGGGTTATGAATCGTTTGCTCACTGCGATGATCTTGTCCCGCGAAGGTAAGCCTTCAGGTAAATAGCGGGAGGTTAATGAATTCAAATGATGAGCCGGCCGCTCGGTCTTCGAACCGTTCATCGTCTCCGTGTTTGTTTCATGGCTCTGACTAGGCCTCCTGACACTCTGATTTTATGGAATTTAAAAATTTGGAAACAACACCTAATGTGATGTACATTACCATTGTGTTTAAAGGCTTAATGCCTCCTCCTTAGGAAACACCAAGTCACTTATGCTGGCCGAAATGGAATTATTTGCTGCAAAACCCGAGAGCACTCCGGCATTCGCAAGTTACTTCGCCATTTTATGCTTTGCAGTGGCCAGCATGGCCGTCACTTCGTCTTCTTTCGCACAAGAGGTTATTTGGAGTGAGTATTTTACAGGACTCGACAACAATGATGGGATTACCTCACGGTCGAGTAGTGAACAGACTTACAACGAGCCGAATAACAAATGGACACTAACCACGATTAACTGCGACTATTTCAAAAAGAAAACGTCAGGCGGTGACAGCTACATGGAGGCTGTAGATGCTGACGGATATGCGATTTGGGTAAGCGAAGAGATTTCGACTTCAGGGAATGAACCACTTGAAATAGATCTGAAAATCACTGAAGTAGGGTCCATGGAAACGGGCGACTTCTACCGGGTTTCTGTCTCTTATGATAACGGCCTAAGCTACACAGAGTTGGCCTACCAGAATGACGATTTTACCAGTGTTGAATTGCTGTCCTCCGTTCTGCCTGCACAGACTGTTAGAATCAAAATCGAGTTCACGAATAGCGCAAATTCAGAAAAACACCGTTTGTGGAGAGTGGTGCTTCAGGAATGCACTAGTCCCAATGTTTTTTATTTGGACGATGATGCTGATGGATTCGGGGATGCTAATAGCTCAGTGAGTTTTTGTGGGAGCTCCTTAACGGGATATGTATCTGAGGGTACAGACTGTGATGATTCTGATTCCGCTGTTAATCCAGGGACTACGTGGTATTTGGATAGTGATGGTGATGGTTTTGGCGATAGCAACACGTCCGTAAGTAACTTTGTGGCTCCATCGGGCTATGTAAGCCTTGGCGGAGACTGTGATGATGACGACGCAAATGTGGTGCCATCCATCTACTACGAAGACGCCGACAGCGACGGTTTAGGAGACCCTAACTCCACATTAGCTCAGTGCTCGGAACCTCAAGGCTACGTCATTAACAGCTCTGACACCGATCAAACCATAAACAACAAAGACTACAACGGTACTGTGCTCTATCCTGGAGACGTGTACCTCAGCTACGGGACAGACGGAAGCGCCAATGTATCAAGCCACCAAGAAGCATACGTCGGGTTTATCGTCCTCAAGGATATCGTGGAAGGCACAGAAATCATCGTTGCACCCAAGCTCAAATGGAAGAATAATAAATGGAACAATTGGTCTAGTGATGACGATGACGATGACGACGACGATAATGGAGTGGGAGGGGCTATAATTCGCTGGACCGCGCCCGCTGGCGGCATTGCTGCAGGAACCGAGATCATTCTTTTTGACGTAAAAGACGACTCGAACACTGGGTTGGCTTACAAAAGTGCTACAGGCAATCCAATTATTGCCAATGGCAATCAAACACAACTTACCGGCGGTGTTTTATGCGGCTCGTTTGAGCATTTAGGCGCTAGCCGTGAAGATTTTAAAGGACAGAATGTCATTTGGATGTTTCAACCCAACGCAGGATGGGACACCAACAACGCCGGTAATGTTTCTTATGATAGCAAATGCAGGCACCTCAATTGCATTGGTAGGAACCTCGATTCCAATGGCAACACGGGATCAGGGACATTGATTGCGGGAGGCGATTGGAGTGCAGAAATGAGTTCCAACTATAGCTACCAGAATTCCGACTTATTTAACGATGAGACTTGGGCATTCAACGGTGGTACGGCTGTTGGAGCCTTTTCAAATTCTGGGAATTCCCTTTCCAGCCAATCCCTAGCCCAAGGGGCGAGTTTCGGAGCCGACGGCTCGACGCCGTCGTTTGATTCCGACGACGACGACAGGGACATTACCATCAACCCCAACGGATCGTTGACCCTGGCAAGTGAGACCAATTGGACCGACCTGGTCACTTCAAGCCTGGCTACAACGACAGGGTCAGCAGATTTGGATATAACACTGGAC
This sequence comes from uncultured Flavobacteriales bacterium, assembly GCA_938003665.1. GTDB lineage: Bacteria > Bacteroidota > Bacteroidia > Flavobacteriales_D > Sanyastnellaceae > UA16. The sequence goes on along the minus strand of CALKYI010000237.1, from coordinate 1,549 downwards.
AAGGACATCACGCTAATCGTCAACCAGATGGGAGACGGTGTTGCATGCAATGACCTTTCGGTGAGTGCCGGAACGTTCTGCGCGTGTGATAGCATGGGACGGACACTGAAGGTCAATGGGGACATAGCTTTGGGTGCTTCCGGGTCGATTACGGGCGGCACCGGGCGCATACAACTGGAAGGTTCCGCGTCGCAGATACTGGATGCAAACAATTACGATGACGCGTCGAGTGAACGCTTGCGCTTGCATGTTTTGCAGGTTTTGAACGACAAAACAGCCACCATCAGAGGCCACCTGAAAATGCAACCCGCGGGGGTATTGGAGTTCGACTCAAATGCAACGGACGACGAACTTGCACTGAGCACAGAAGTTTCTTCCAGCCTGACGTTCCAATCTAATGGGGCAGGCACGGCCGCAATCGGCTCGTGCTCAGCAGACAATTTCGCCAACGGGACCTCCCAAGAATTCACCTTTGAACGGTACATCCCGGCGGACAGCGACGGCTCCTCTTGGGTCAACATCGGGGCATACGTCACTGGCACAACTGTAGCTGACTGGACTGCGGCAAATGCCGGAATGCTCATTTTCAAATATGAAGAGAGCAACTACGGAAGCCTAGGCGCGGGTTGGAACTACCTGTGGGATGGCACCACCGCATTGACCCCGGGATCGGGCTACATGGCCTTGATTCCTCAAAACCAAGACGCCCTCATCAGCGTGACGGGCGCCTTCCAGATTGGCGATGTGAACATCGATTTGACGTTTACGGACGACCCGAATCAGAGCAACAGCACTGTGGATGGCTGGAATTTGATTTCCAATCCTTACCCGGCGCCAGTGAACATGGCACAAGTGCTGGATGGCACGGGAATCAGCACGTGGTACATCTTTGACAATGCCACAGCCGATGCCTATGTCGCAGGCGGTTCAGATGCGAGCAACATTCTCGATGTCGGACAGTCGGCTTGGATCAAAGTCGACGAGGCAACGACACTTACCTTCAGCGAGGAAGACAAAGTGACCACCACGACGGGCACCTTTTTACGAGAATTTACTGCTGATTACGGGGGTACCGTCGGCCTCGAATTGAGCAATGCCTCCAACAATTTGGGCCGGGCTTTTGTCAAATTCCAGTCCAATACGACTGCGGCTTTTGAACCCGAACACGATGCGTTGATGTACAATTCAACAGACACGGCTGACCTTGGTATCTGGATGACGGCCGAGTCGGGCGTGAAGCTCTCACGACAGGCTGCAGGCCTGCAAGACGAAGTGACATCGATGCTGCTCCAGGTCAACAGCGGCGCTGGCGGTATGACACAATTCTATGCGTTCCACCATCCAGAAACACCGGAATTAGTGTGCGCTGTCATAGAGGACATAGAGACTGGAGAACGCGCTCAACTGGGCCGAGACACACTCGCAATTAGCCTTCCGGCGAACACACATTATGCCGACCGCTTCATCCTGCATTTTACGCCCGAACCGTCTATGACGTGGGAGTCGACGGCATGCAATGGATTGGACATCACCATGGCCGGCGAGGCTT
>CALKYI010000236.1 GCA_938003665.1 uncultured Flavobacteriales bacterium | reverse complement strand
CAACAGGCGACGCAGAAGCGTGTTTGAATGCTGCGGCGCTGAAATACGCGCGCCGATCTGTGTTCGAAACCCGGACCGATGTGGACCAATCGGGGACCATTACGTATGAGTTTGTCGCCCAATAGCCGTTGAAAACTGCGCCGGGGGGGGCGGTACGGCTCAGGGCGTAGTGTAACTTAGCTGGAGAAGTTTTACGATTTGGCCTATACCCCTGAACAACCGCTCAAGTTGGGCGTCATCCGAGAAGGAAAGACCCCGCCGGACCAACGTGTCCCTCTAACGCCGGACCAGTGCGTCCTGCTCGAAGAGCGTTTTCCGCAATTGAAAATTGCCATTCAATCCAGTCCGGTGCGCCGCATCCGCGATGCCGAATACAGTGCTGCCGGCCTCGATGTGCGCGAAGACGTTTCCGATTGCGATGTGCTCATTGGGGTGAAGGAGGTCAACATCGAAGACCTGGTGCCCGGCAAAACCTACCTCTTCTTCAGCCACACCCACAAACTGCAGCCGTACAACGCCCAGTTGCTCGCGGCCATTCTCGACAAGAAAATCCGCCTCATCGATTACGAATTGTTGAAGCGCCCCAGCGGTCGCCGCATCATCGGCTTCGGTCGTTGGGCCGGGCTCGTTGGAGCGTACAGCGGGCTCCGAGCTTATGGATTGCGCAGCGGGTCGTTTGAATTGCCCAAGGCCATCGACTGCCGCGACCTCGAAGAGATGCTCGCACACGTCAGGGGTGTGACCCTTCCCGCGAATTTCAAGATTGTCCTCACGGGCCATGGTCGAGTGGGGCAAGGCGCTCGAGAGGTGCTGGACCACATGAAGCTCCGTTCGGTGCACCCGGACGACTTCTTGCGCATGGACTATCCCGAGCCGGTGTTTACGCATTTGGATGTCGAGGACTACAACGCGCGCACCGATGGAGGAGCGTTCAGTATGGATGATTTCGTGACGGATCCGATGGAATTTGAAAGCACCTTCCCGCGGTATGCCCATGCCGCAAACCTCCTAATCGCAGGCCATTTCTGGGCCGAGGGGTCGCCATTCCTTTTCACGCGAGAGGACATGCGCCACCCGGATTGGAAGGTCAACGTCGTGGCGGACATCAGCTGCGACATCGACGGGCCGGTGGCATGCACGTTGCGTCCTTCCACCATTGAAAATCCCATTTATGGCTACCACCCGGGCACCGAACAGGAGTGCACGTTCGACCATCGGGAAGGCATTACGGTCATGGCCGTGGACAACCTGCCTTGCGAATTGCCACGCGACGCATCCGAAGGATTTGGCCGGGAGCTCATGGAGCACGTCATTCCCTTGTTGGTAGAAGGGGACGCCGAAGGCATCCTTGATGGGGCGAGCCAGACGACCTTGGACGGCACATTGAATGCGCCGTTTGCTTACCTCGCGGATTATGCCGCGGGTGGCGCAAGCTGAGGTCTTCCTGGCCCGTTCTCCTTCATGTAACGAGCGCATGGGTTAAATTGAACCCATGATTCGCTCCCTGTCCCTTACGCTGCTCGCTGCGGCTTGTTTGTTCTCTGATGTTCCTTCTGCATTTGGCCAAACCACGGCCGAGCTCGAAGATGGGTTAGAGTTTCGTTGCATCGGTCCATTTCGCGGAGGCCGCTCCGCAGCAGTGTCGGGTGTCGAGAACGACCCCATGACCTTTTACATGGGTGCCACCGGCGGAGGGGTTTGGAAAACCACCAACGGAGGCACCACGTGGGAGAACATCTCCGACGGCTACTTCGGTGGCTCCATCGGTGCCGTAGCGGTGAGCCCATCGCACCCGAACGTCCTGTATGTTGGCGGCGGTGAGGTCACGGTACGCGGCAACGTCTCCCCGGGTAC
>CALKYI010000235.1 GCA_938003665.1 uncultured Flavobacteriales bacterium | reverse complement strand
TCGGCGTTGATGTCCAGGGTTCCGGCCCCATTTGGCGTGAAGGTCATGGCGCCGAGGTAATCATCATCGGGGAAGAGGTCTTCGTCCCAGAAGGTGACGGTATACGGGGGATTGGACAGGATCAAATTGATGTTGGACCAGGTGTTGGAATACGTTTCATCTGCAACGCTTGACGTGTAGACGTTTCCGCCACCCGCGTCGCTAATGATGAAATAGGGATCGGGCGAGGGCGACCACCCATCGTCCCACCCTCCACCAGCGGTTGTGTTGAGGGTTATTTGCGACAATACTTGGTCGGAGATGGTCGTGGTGAGGGTGACGTCGTAGCTGCCTTCGCCGACGTACAGAACACTATCGACGGTGGCCGTCGTGGCGCTGCTGCCGTTGCCCAAATCCCAGTCGTAGGTGGTAATTTGGTTGGCGTTTCCGGCAAGAGACGCCTCAAAGCTGGCCACGAGCGAGTCACAACCGGAAGGGGGCGAAAAGGTGAAGGACGCGTTCCCGCCTTCACCGGCTTCAACGACCAATTGATAGGGGAAGGAATCCGTCACCACTTGCTCAATGCCAAAGGCCGAAGCGATGGCGGAGATGTTGATGACCATGTCGTACGTGCCGGCCAGCAAGGGGCTGCCGCAGATGTTGGCGCATCCGAGGGTTTGGCCGTCACTCGGGTAGTACACGGCATCATCGTCGTCCAACTCGACCTGCATGCCGAGCGGCACACCGGTGATGGCGGTGATGGTTACGCTGTTCAAATCAGCCGTGATCCCCGAACCTGGATCCACCACTTCAGCGGGCAGAAAAAACGTGATGGTCTCTTCGTAAAACACGCCGACCGTGGCAGCTGGCAATGCGGCGGGGCAGATGGTCGGGAACCCGTTGTCCGAGCTGCAGGTGGGGTCGGCTTCGCACGCGGTGCACTGCCCGGAGGCCGGCGTGGCAGCAAGCAACAACCCCATGCAAAAGAGGGTGGTGAGCGATAATCGAAAAGCCAACATGGACACCAATGTATTACCTTTTCTCAAAATTCACCTGCTATGAAGTCCATCTACACGCTTCTATCTGCCTTCGCATTCTTATGTGCCACCACGGCCAACGCCCAAATCATCCCATTGGCGGATGTTCAAGGCCAAGTGGAATCTTCACCTTATGAAAATCAACAGGTTACTGTGTCAGGAAAAGTCACAGAGGCCTTTGGCGATACCTGGTACTTGCAAGACGATTACGGTGCTTGGAACGGGCTGTACGTGGTGGGCCCTGACGTAGTGATTCCAGCAAACGTCCCCTACTGGAACGGCGATCGCCAGCCGGAGGTGGGCGACGTATTGGAGCTCACCGGTACGGTCATCGAAGAGGACGGCAACACGCAGTTGGTGGATGTTGAGCTGGTGGAATTCGTGGACTTCTGGAACGCTACGCCAGCCGGCATCTGGACGACTGCGGCGGAAACGCAGGACGAGCAATACGAAGGCACGCGCATCCGGCTGGAGAACGCAACAGTTCTCACTGAACCCGATGCGAACGGGTATTGGACGGTGGCGATGCCCGATGGCGAAGTGACGTGCTGGGGCGTGGACACGTACGATCCCAGTGGCAACGAGGACCCTGACGGGCCGACACCAGGAGACGTGTACTTGATTTACGGCGCTTCTCACCAAAACGGCGACGCGTATGTTCTGCATGTGGGCGACATCGATGTGGTGTCGCTTGGGGTATCCGAGCAACCGGTATTCCAGTGGTTGGCCTATCCCAATCCGGTCGCGGATGCATTGACCATTGAAGCGGGCGGAGGCGTTGCTGACGATACGCCGTTTTGCATTCGTATTTTCAATTCCACGGGCAGCCTCGTGATGGAGCGCGCTTCCATGGGGCAGCCGATGCTTTTGGCGGTCGAATCCCTACCAAGCGGGGTTTACACCTTGCGTGTGCTTGGGGAAAACGGGAACGTGGTGGCCGCTGTGTCTCGCTTCGTGAAAAACTAACAAGAAGGCGTTTTCGGACGAATTTTTGTGCTTTCGTCCTTTTATTACTCAATGGTAACGAACAAATCATTGTTCATAACCCTACGCCTTGCAATTCGTCGGTAAGCCTTGCCAGGCTTGAATTGCCGGGAGTTTAATGGCCGAGACAACACGGGTTTTCAACAATTAAAAACGCGAGTTCATCTAACAATAACGCCGTTTCATTTTTAAAATTCGCGTATTTGTAGTATTTTCGAGTGCTTAACTATCGGACTAACCACCCGTTTCTTAGTCACTTGAAGATGCTTCAAACTAAAACCCTTCCGATCGCTGGTTTGCGCCAGTTTTCCCTCCTGTTCGCTGCTATGGTCTTTGTTGCAGTTGCAGCGTTGGCACAGCCAGGCACATCCTACGTAACCAACCAACAGCAAAACAGAAACTTCAGCGACGCCGACTTGTGGGTCGGTGGTGTTGTGCCTTCTGCAGGTGCTTCGGTCACCATCGTCAACTCGACGGTGACGATGGACGTTGATATTTCGTTGGGGACGTTGACCTTGAGCTCTGGTTACCTGAGTTTGGCCACGCAAACCCTGACCATCACGGATCAGTTCATCAACAACTCATTGAACGGGGTAGTGCCTGCGACCTCTACGGTGATTTTGAATTCAACAGTCGCAGATAACAATTCTGGTCAAGTAACGGTTGGAGGAACGAACGACGTCACCTTTTACAACGTTGTGATTCCAACGGGTTCTGTCGTCGACTTCGATTCAGGCGGCACGACGAACACGGAAACGTACATCACCAACCAACTGAAGATGGACGGTGGTTCCGTCGTGGTGCACCCGCCCATTTATGGCGCGGCGTCTACGTTGTTGTACGA
>CALKYI010000234.1 GCA_938003665.1 uncultured Flavobacteriales bacterium | reverse complement strand
AAAGCGCTGTCTTGGATGTCACCTTTGACGAAAGTGTAGTGGGGATTCGACTCGACGTCGCGAAGGTTTTCGAGGTTGCCAGCGTAGGTTAAGGCATCGAGGTTGACCACATTCGCATCGGGTCGGTTGGTCAGCAACGTGCGGACCACGTGGGAACCGATGAATCCGGCACCGCCGGTTACGAGGATCGAGTTGAATGTGCGCATGTGCTTAGAGGCTCCAGTATTCGAGGGTGTTGATTTGGCCGCGGTACAGGCCTTTCAGGTCGGCGAAAACGCCGTTGTCGTGGCGCATGAGTTTCGCGAAATCCGGTTCTTTCATCGCCTTGTACGGTGCATGCGCCACTGCGAGGATGATCGCATCGTACGCCCCAGCTTCGGGCTCCCTCTTCAAGTCGATGTCGTATTCGTGTTTGACTTCATCGGGACTCGCGAAGGGGTCGACTACATCGACTTCGATGTTGTAACTCTCCAATTCGCGAATGACGTCCGTCACCTTGGTGTTTCGGATGTCTGCCACGTCTTCTTTGAAGGTCAACCCCATGACGAGGATGCGCGACTCCAGCGGATTACGGCCTTGCGCCAGCATGCGTTTGACCACCTGTTTGCCCACGTGTGCGCCCATCGCGTCGTTGACGTACCGGCCGGAATTGATGACCCGGGCGTGGTAACCGAGCTTGTCCGATTTCCACGTCAAGTAGTAGGGGTCGATGCCAATGCAGTGACCGCCTACCAAACCGGGACTGAACTTCAGGAAGTTCCACTTGGTACCAGCCGCTTCGAGCACTTCGTAGGTGTTGATACCGATGCGCTCGAAGATGATGCTCAGTTCGTTGATGAGGGCGATGTTGACGTCGCGCTGCGTATTCTCGATGATCTTGGAGGCCTCAGCCACCTTGATGCTTGACGCGCGGTGGGTGCCCGCCTTGACGACGAGGTCGTAGGTCCGGGCGATGTGGTCGGCACTTTCGGCACACGACCCGCTTACGACCTTGACGATGGTCTCGATGGTGTTGACTTTGTCTCCGGGGTTGATGCGCTCGGGGCTGTAGCCAACCTTGAAATCTTCGTTGAATTTCAACCCGCTGAATTCTTCCAGCACCGGAACGCAATCGTCTTCCGTGCAGCCGGGGTAGACCGTGGATTCGTACACCACGTAGTCGCCTGGTTTCAATGCTCCGCCCACGGTGGTTGAGGCGCTGATGAGCGGCTTCAAGTCGGGCTGGTTGCTTTGGTTGATGGGCGTGGGGACAGCCACGATGTGGAACTGCGCCTGTTTCAAATCGTCTGGGTTGGCAGTGAACGTGATGTTGCAGCCTTCGAAATCTGACGCCTCCAATTCCTCCGATGGATCGATGCAGTTCTTCATCATCTCCACGCGCTCCGGGTTGATGTCAAATCCGATGACCTTGATGTGCTTGGCAAACGCCAACGCGATTGGCAATCCAACGTACCCGAGTCCCACCACGCTCATCGTGGCTTCGCCGCCCAAGAGCTTCTCATGCATTCCCATGTGTTCCTTCTTTTGCAACAGCAGGTTGTCCCGCTGCGTCTTGTGTCAATTTGTATGCTTCGCCGCTTTCAGGGCAAGTGGCCCGCCCGTTTTGATCAAATTCCAATCGGTGTCCGTAGGCGGACATCCACCCCATTTGGCGGGCGGGATTTCCCACGACCAGCGCGTAAGCTGGTACGTTTTTCGTCACAACCGCTCCGGCGCCAATGAAGGCGTAGGGGCCGATGTCGTGTCCGCACACGATGGTGGCGTTCGCGCCGATACTCGCGCCGCGTCCCACGTGGGTGCGCGCATACTGGCCGCGGCGGTTGACCGTGCTGCGTGGATTCGTCACGTTGGTGAATACGCAGCTGGGCCCCAGGAAGACGTCGTCATCGCAGGTGACTCCTTCGTATATGCTCACGTTGTTCTGAACCTTGACGTTGGCGCCCAAGACGACGCCGGGGGAGACCACGACGTTTTGGCCGATGTTGCAGCGTTCGCCCAGCACGGCGCCCGGCATGATGTGGCTGAAATGCCAAATCTTGGTACCCGCTCCGATGCTGGCTCCCTCGTCGATGACTGCGGTTTCGTGGGCTTGGTAATTCACGCTAGCGTTACGCTTTTTTGAAGGCCTTGAAGTCCTTGTGTTCAGACTTGTTCAATTCCTCCGGTGTCAGGGTCTGAAAATACGCATAGGTGCGCTTCAGGCC
>CALKYI010000233.1 GCA_938003665.1 uncultured Flavobacteriales bacterium | reverse complement strand
CTGGATTCGGATTACCTTGGGAACACGTCAATTGATTACCCATGGAAGAATTCCTGGCCTTTTTTGAACTGATGCCATCCTCGCAAAAGTTGATCTGGATCATGATCTGTATGACCCTTAATTTCATCATCGAGGGCATCCGTCCGCTGTTTACCGGCGGGTTTAGAAGCTGGCAGCACACCCGGACCAATTTGGCCCTCTTGGGCACAACCATGTTCATCAGCATCATCTTCAGTGCGCTGGCCGTGGGCATTGTGCAATGGACGGCGCTGGAAGGAATTGGACTGGTTCATTGGGTAGCGATGCCGGCTTGGCTGGGTTTGCTGGCGACCGTTTTGCTGTTTGACCTGATTGCGCAGTACGGGGTTCACTACATCATGCACAACGTGCCCTTGTTGTGGAATTTGCACATGGTGCATCACAGCGATACGCACGTGGATGTGACCACCGGGACACGGCACCATCCGATTGATTTCATTTTCAGAGAAATCTTCGCAGTCATCGCCTTGGTGGTGACGGGAGCTCCCGTTGCGTATTACATTTTTTACCGCACGCTGACCATCTTTTTCACCTACATGACGCACGCCAATGTGCAGTTACCCGAGCGTTTGGAGCGGGTCATGAGCTACGTTTTTGTCACGCCCAACATGCACAAGTTTCACCACCACTTCGAAGCGCCTTGGACCGACCGCAACTACGGCAACATGCTGAGCATCTGGGACCGGCTTTTCGGTACTTACGTTGATGGGGATATCACCCAAGTGAAGTACGGCTTGGATGTGGCGGACGATAGCCGTGGGGACGATTTGACCTACCAAATGTCACTCCCATTCCGCACCAAAGAGCGCAAGTAGGTGCTACCTTGTCTGCATGAAACGCGGACATTTCCTCAAATCCCTTGGCGGCATTTCGTTGCTGCCTTTTATGCCCAAACTCCACGCCCAAGCACCTCCCGGCGGCGGGAGCAATTGCATCCTGGTGCCCAGCGAGACCGCGGGTCCCTTTCCGTTGGATTTGACGGCCAATGAATACTTTTTCCGCCAGGACATCCGCGA
>CALKYI010000232.1 GCA_938003665.1 uncultured Flavobacteriales bacterium | reverse complement strand
GCCCGCCGTATCCCAGCGATTACGGCTACGCCCGCGAATCGATGGAACGCACGCATCGGTGGTTGGACCGCTGCATCGCGCATTTGGACGCTACACCGGCGAAGTACGGATTCGACCAGCACCTTTTTCCTATTGTGCAGGGCTCGACGTACAAGGACTTGCGCGTGGCCTCCGCGGAAGCCATCGCCGAGCGCGGCGCAGCGGGCAATGCCATCGGCGGGTTGAGCGTAGGCGAACCGCACGAAGACATGTACGCCATGACGGAAGTGGTGTGCGGCGTGCTGCCCGAAGACAAGCCGCGGTACCTGATGGGGGTCGGAACGCCGGAAAATTTATTGGAGAATATGGCGTTGGGAGTGGACATGTTCGATTGTGTCATGCCCACCCGCAACGCCCGCCACGGCCTGCTGTTCACCTGGAACGGCACGCTCAACATGAAAAACGAAAAGTGGTCCAACGACCACAGCCCGCTCGATCCCCTAGGCACCTCGCCAGTCGACACCCAGTATTCCAAGGCGTACGTTCGGCATTTGCTCAAGGCCAATGAATACCTCGCGTTGTACATCTGCAGCGTGCACAACTTGGCGTTCTACCTCGAGCTCGCACGGCAAGCGCGGGCCCACATCCTCGCGGGCGATTTCACCGAGTGGAAAAACGCCGTCGTACCGCAATTGAACCAACGCATCTGACCGGAATGCGCCGCTTTCGCCTCCAACGCCTCGACCGCTACATCGCGAAGAAGTTCTTGACTACGTTCTTCTTCATGATCGCGGTGTTTTGCGTGGTGGCCGTGGTGTTTGATTTGATGGAAAATGTGGGGAGGCTGCTCGCCAACCAAGCTCCCTTGGGTGCGACCATCTTGTACTACCTGAGTTTTTGCTTTCACTTTGGCAACCTGCTCAGCGGCTTCATTGTCTTCCTCACCATCATTTGGTTCACGAGCCGGCTGGCCCAAAACACCGAAATCGTGGCCATGCTGAGTTCGGGCATGAGCTTCTCGCGGTTGATGCGTCCGTATTTCCTGGCAGCGACCGTTTTGGTGGGACTTTCCTTGTTGATATCCCACTTCATTCTTCCCAAGGCCAACGAGAGCAAGGTGGATTTCGAGGTGCAGTATGTGCACGTGAATTTTCACATCAGCGACCAGCACATGTACCGGGAAATCTCCCCCAATGTGGTGGCGTATTTCCGTTCGATCACGGTGGATCGCAACACCGGTTACCGATTTCAGCTCGAGCGGTGGGGGGAAAATGGCGAATTAGAACAGCGCATCCTCGCCGCCAAGGCCACGTGGCTCGAAGAAGACAGTCTGTGGCGGCTGGTGAATGCACGCATCCGGGACATCGCTCCGGACGGCTCGGAGAACCTTCGCTACGTCACCCGGCACGATACCGCGATCGACATGCGCATCAGTGATTTTGGGCAGCGGGCGGTGATGACGTCGACCTTAACCACGCCACGCTTGGACGAGCACATCGAACGCGAAACCAAACGCGGAGCCAAGGTGGCCATGCTGAAGCTGGAGCGGTTCGGCCGCACCGCCAATCCGTTTTCGATTTACGTGTTGATGGTCATCGGGGTGGGCATCGCCGCGCGCAAGTTGCGTGGCGGCATGGGATTCCACCTGTTCTTGGCTGTGGTCACCGGGTTTCTTTTTGTCTTCGCTTCCAAGATCATCACCGTTTACGCCGCTTCGGTGGTACTGCCGCCGGATGCATTGATTTCAACCGATAATTGGTTGCGCTTGGCGGCGTGGCTGCCCAACTTGATTTTCGCAGCGGTCGGTGCGCTGATTTGCTGGAAGGCGCCGAAGTAAGGCTATCGGTTGGCTTCGGTGGCGTAGGCTGTCCAGCCGTTCGCGCGGGCTGCTTTGCAGGCCTTGAGCGCAGAT
>CALKYI010000231.1 GCA_938003665.1 uncultured Flavobacteriales bacterium | reverse complement strand
CCTGCTTCAATGGCCGAGGCCAACAAAGGTGTGGCCTTTGACACCACATCAAATCCCTTCGCCTCGAGGAGCCGCTGGTACCAATTGGAATCAATGGTCGCCCGTGTTCCTATGACGCCAATCTCTCCAGATGAAAAGCGGCTTGCTACCGCATCGATGACGGGGTGCACCGCATCAATGACTGGAACGTCCGACCCCGCGACCTGACGGATGGCATCCAACGCATTGCTTGAAGCTGAATTGCATGCCACAACGATGGAGCCACAGCCGAGCCTCATCAACTCCTGGGTGATTTGCGTCGCATACCGGCGGATCAGCGCCGGACTTTTTTCGCCGTATGGAAGGTGCGCGGTGTCACCGTAGTAGATGATGGAATGTTCCGGAAGCGCTCGCGCGACGGCGCGGGCCACGGTGAGGCCCCCGATGCCAGAATCGAAAATTCCAATGGGTTGCATGTGAAGCCGGGTAAGCTAGGCCCGCTGCTGGTGTTGCCGCGGCGGCGGCTTACATGCCCAGCTTCGAGCGCACCAAGGCACCTACGTCCTCGCCCCCTGTGTAAACAGTCGCTCCGGAGCTGGTATCGAAAATGTACGTGAATCCGTTTTCGGCTCCCACCTGGTTGATCGCCTCCTGAACGCGCTCCACCATGGGCATGAGCAACTCTTGTTCCAGTTGGACCAATTCATTTTGAACCGTCGCGCCGAACTCCTGCATGCCCTGATCCAAGGCCTGCAATTCGCGCTCCTTTTGCTCGAGAATTGCCGCTGGCCACGTGGAACCTTTGCTTTGGTATTCCGCGTACTTCGTCTGGAATTCCTGCTGCATACGAGCCAACTCGGTTTCGTATTCTGCCGCACGCGCTTCGATGGTCGCCTGCGCCTCGCTGCGTTCAGGCAAGTTCAACAAAACGTCTTGTGTATCGATGTGCCCAAACTTCTGGGCGAAACTGGTCAGTGTGCATGTTGCCACCAATGCGATGGCCAATGAAATCTGCTTCATCATGTGATCTTAAGTTGTGATCGTTCTCGTTCGTGTAAATGTACGTTTTTGCCGCTTCAATTCTTACTGCGGCCTACGGTATTTCCGCCGCCTCGCACGCCTGCTGCTGCTCCCTGGATTCGGTCCGTAGCAGCGCCTTTGCCTGGGTTCATAGCGTCTTTCGCGCGGTCTTGGATGGACTTGCCCTCTTCCCCTTCTTTGCCTTCT
>CALKYI010000230.1 GCA_938003665.1 uncultured Flavobacteriales bacterium | reverse complement strand
GCTTTTGGGTTGTATGGATCGCTCCTTTTCGTCGCTGGCGACCTCGCTTTCTGGGCTGAGGGTTTCGGTGATCCCGTGGCTGCTCAGGATGCGTTTCTGGTGCTCGCCGCTCGCACGCACGTTGACGCGCTTTACTCCCAAGTCGATGAGGTTCATCGAAGTCAACATGGTTGCCTCGAAGTTCTCGCCGATCGCGACGACCGCAGCATCCATGTCCTGTACGTTCTGCGCCTGAAGGGAACGGATGTCTGTGGCATCAAGCGTCACGGCCAAGGCCACCTCGTCCTTGATGTCTTCTGAGCGATGTGGATCGGTGTCGTAGGTGAAAACCTCGGCGCCTTTGGCTGCAATGGAAAGTGCGATCTGTTTGACGTAGCGGCCAATGCCAAAAACGGCGAATCGGGATGATTTAGGCATGGTACAAGGTAGCTATTGGGAGGACGTTCAGTCCTTTCAGTGGTTCTCGGTTGCTGACTTCAATACACGTACGAATCGCGCGATGTCTTCAAAGGTATTGTACAAGGGCACAGGTGCCATTCGGATGACATTGGGTTCACGCCAATCCGCCACCACTCCGGCATCGGTGAGGGTTTGGAACAGTTCCCGGCCAAATCCGTGGGCCACCAAGGAGAGTTGGCAACCGCGCCGTTCCGGGTCTGCGGGCGTGATGACTTCAAGTTGCGCGCTGTTTTGGCGGGCAACAGCCTGAATGCCCGCTTCCAAATAGGCGGTCAGTCGCAAACTTTTGGCCCGAAGTGCTTCCATCCCAACGGCCGAAAATTGGTCCAGCGAAGCCGCGTGGATGGCCATGTTGAAGACCGGGGCGTTGGACATTTGCCACGCTTCAGCTGTGCCCATGCTATCGAATTCAGGTTCCATCAGGAAGCGCCGTTCCGCATTGTGTCCCCACCATCCTTCAAACCGGGGGATGGATTTGCTTTGGACATGCCGGCGGTGCACGAAGGCCCCTGCCACGGCGCCCGGACCTGAGTTCAGGTATTTGTAGGTGCACCAGCAGGCGAAGTCGACGTCCCAGTCGTGCAATTGCAGCGGGACATTGCCCACGGCGTGTGCCAAATCAAAACCGCACATTGCGCCGGCTGCATGCGCGGCTCGGGTGATGCGGGCCATATCGAGCCATTGGCCCGTGAAGTACTGCACGCCCCCCATCATGACCAGGGCAATTTCGTCGCCGGAGGTGCGGAGTATGGCTTCGATGTCCGATTCCTCGATGATGCTCGTGCCTTCACGCGGGGCGATTTCGATGAT
>CALKYI010000229.1 GCA_938003665.1 uncultured Flavobacteriales bacterium | reverse complement strand
AGCGCCGCAACGAGCACCATGCCCACACCAGCCCCTACTTGTCCGACAGTAAACAAATGAATCGCATACGCCAAGCTCGCAGCGGCAAGAGGAATTTTTATGAATCGCGTGTCCATGGACCGGGTAATTTTGTGGCCAAATTTACCGCAAGATGGATTGGAACGCATTGGAATCATTGGAAGATTGGACAGCAGCCCTCAACGCCTCGCATGAGCAGCCTGTGGTCGTTTTTAAACACAGCACCCGCTGCAGCATCAGCCGCATGGCCCTGAAGCTCACCCAGCAGCGATGGGATTTGCCTGAGAACGTCCAGCCTTTCTTGCTCGACTTGCTCAATCACCGTGGGGTCAGCAATGCGATTGCAACGGACCTGAAGACCGAACACCAATCGCCTCAATTGCTCTTGATCCTCGAAGGCAAAACCGTGCATCACGCCAACCATTCGAACATCGACCCGGTCGACTTGTTGCCCTATCTTTAAGGCATGGATCAAGTCGTCAAAATCCGGGTTATCCTCGACGTAGAAGAGGACATCTTTCGCGACATCGAAATTGAACTCGATGCCCCGTTGATGCACCTGCATTTGTCCACGCTCGACGCCTTCAATTGGGACAACGCGAACGAGATGGCCTCCTTCTACCAGAGCAACGAGGCCTGGGACAAAGGAACCGAGTACCCGCTCATGGCGATGGGTCCAGAATTCCCCTCCATGGAAAACGCCACTGTGCGCGACATCCTTCCGACGCCCACCTCGCGCGGTTTGTACGTCTACGACTACCTGCGGATGTGGTGCTTCTACCTCGAGCCGTTGGCCATGGGAGCCGCTGAGGACGGAGTGGGGTACCCCCGGTTGATGATGGAATTCGGCACCACCCCCGATCCCATGAGCCGCGAACCCGAGGGACTCGACGATGCGGCGTTGTTTGACGATGTCTTCAGCGATGATGCCAAAACCGGCGATCCCGAAATCGATGCCTATCTCGACGAGGACGACGACGAGACCCCCGGCATGGAGAACATCGATGACCACGTCGACCTGTTCTGAATGGACGGGACCCACGCAGCACCGCTTTCTCCCCTCTCGGAAAACCGAGGCCAACATGAGCGTCCGCTCCTCGTGGTTGTCATCGGCCCCACAGCCGTCGGAAAAACGGAACTCGCCATCGCCATAGCGAAGGCGTTGCACTGCGAAATCCTCAACGCCGATTCCCGACAAGTTTACCGCGGCATGCCCATCGGCACGGCCCAACCCACAGCCGCAGAACGCGCCGCAGTCCCCCACCACTTCGTGGACTTTCTCGAGCCCAATGCCCTCTACAGTGCGGGCCAATTCGAATCGGATGCAATGGCCTGGCTCGAACAGTGGTTCGCCCAACGCAAATGCGCCGTAATCAGTGGCGGAAGCGGGTTGTACATCAAAGCCGTCCTCGATGGACTCGACCCCGTGCCGGCCGATATCGCCATCCGCACTGAACTCAATGCACGCCTAGAAGCGGAAGGATTGCAAGTCCTCGTCGAGGAACTGACCCGACTCGACCCAGCGCACGCCGCCTCGATGGACCTTCAGAACCCGCAGCGCGTGGTGCGCGCCTTGGAGGTGTGCTTGGCCAGTGGCAGGCCTTTCTCGAGTTTTCATTCAAGCACAAGCGTGGAGCGCCCCTTTGACACCCTCATCATCGGACTAAAGCGCGAACGCTCGGAATTGATTGACCGCATCAACCAACGCGTCGACCGGATGATGGAAATGGGGTTGCAAGCAGAAGTGGAGGCGCTGCGTCCGCATTGGTCAGCCAATGCGCTGCAAACGGTCGGTTACCGTGAATGGAACGCCTTTTTCTCGGGCGAATGGTCGCAGGACCAAGTGGCTGACGAAATCAAACTGCGCACACGCCAATTTGCCAAGCGCCAGATGACCTGGTTTCAAAAAATGGAGGGCGTTCAGTGGTTTCATCCCGAACAGCTGGAGAACATCGCCGATGCTTTGCGCGTTGAATGTGCTAAGCGAGGGTGGGGACCTGTTCAACTGACCCAAGACCATGGCGAATAAACCGAAAAATGCACGACGCGCACCGCGCTCGACTTCCGATGGCCGGATGGCGCATTTCGATGACCAAACCTCCAAGGACCTCGAGTTCGATGTGGTCAAAACGCTGTTGTTGAACCATTGCCACAACCCCACGACGATTGACCGGGCGACCCAATTGCACCCCCGCGTCAATCCGAAATCTTGGCGTCGGGATTTGGAACGGACGAAGGAATTCCTCAACCTGCGAAGTGAAGGGGTGCCCTTCCCTGCGGTCGGCGGAGATGAGATTGCCGGAGACAACGAACGCCTTGCCGTTCGCGATTCGGTGCTCGACGAAGCCGGCTTCAACCGCATCCGCACCGCGACCGAAACCGTCAATGGGGTCATAGAAGCCCTTGACGACAAAGCCGATGGATTTCCCCGTTTGTGCGAACTGATTGACGGGCTTGAGCCCAATGAAGAACTCCCAAAGGCCATAGATGGCGTCTTTGATGCGAAAGGCGAAGTCAGGAGCAATGCCTCGCCCAAGTTGATCCAAATCCGGGAGGAAAAAGTCCGCTTGCGCCGCAACCTCAACCGGCAGTTCCTCAAGGAACTCAAAAAGCACCAAGAGCGCGGCTGGTTGGCCGACACCAAAGAAGGGTTCATCAACCAACGTCGCGTCCTCGCGGTGAACAGCACGCACAAGCGCAAAATCGCCGGCACGGCATTGGGGCAGTCGAAGAACGCCTCCATCACCTTCATCGAACCCGCCTCGACGGTGTCCATGAACTTCGAAATGGAGATGCTCCAGGACGATGAACGCAAGGAAATCCACCGAATCCTGCGCGCCTTGACGCAGCAGATTCGGCGCTTCCTGCCCGACCTCCGCTCCTATCATAAGGTTTTGGTCGAATTGGACTGGGCGCGCGCCAAAGCTCAATTGGCCCGTGAGATGGACGCGGACCTCCCGGGGATTCGCACCGACGAGAACTTTCACCTCATCCAAGCCTACCATCCGCTCCTCGCGATGCAGAATGCAGCCAAAGGCCTGCATACCGAGCCACAGACGCTCCAACTGCAGCGCAAGGAACGCATGTTGGTCATCTCCGGACCCAACGCCGGCGGCAAATCCATCACCCTCAAGACGGTGGGCTTGCTTCAAGTGATGCTCCAAAGTGGCCTGCTCATTCCCGCCCACCCCAACAGCGAAATGGGGTGCTTCCGTGCCATCCTGACGGATATCGGAGACAACCAGAGCATTGAAAATCAACTCAGCACTTACAGCTACCGGTTGAACCGCATGAAGGGGTTTTTGGATGCGGCCGATGAATCTTCCCTTCTCTTGTTGGATGAATTTGGAACCGGCTCGGATCCGGAACTGGGCGGCGCGCTCGCTGAAGTGTTTTTTGAAGAATTGTACGAGCGTGGCGCATTTGCGGTCATCACCACCCACTACGCCAACATCAAGACCCGCGCTGCCCAATTGCCCGAGGCCATCAACGGCTCCATGCGGTTTGACCAGGAGTCCCTTCAGCCGCTGTTCAAGTTGGACATTGGCCCTCCCGGCAGTTCATTTACGTTTGAGGTGGCACACATCAACGGCATCGACGACGCCCTGATCAAGCGCGCAAAGGGCAAACTGGATCACCGAAAGGTCAAATTAGACGAGTTGATTTCGGAGCTGCAAAAGGAAAAAAACACCCTGGCCAAGGTGACCGATCGCCACCTCAAGAAGGAGCTGGAACTTGAACAGCTCAAGGTGACCATGAACCGCCGCGAACAGCACATTAACGACCGAGCCGAGGCTCAACAAGCGTTGGCCGAGGACAACAACGAGGCGCTGCACCGCGGTCGTAAACTGCAACAGTTCATCGACAAATTTGACCCCGGTAGCCGGAACAAAGCACTTCTCCAGGACGTCGAAAAATACCTCGCTGTCGAAAAGACCAAGCGCCTCGAGAACCAGGCTGCCAAACAAGCCAAGAAGAAGGCGCAATCCGCGAAAGCAGCCAAACGCCGACCCAAGCATTTCGTCGACCGCATCAAGGTGGGATCAACCGTTCGGTTGCGCAACGGTGGGAAGGAACGGGGCGAGGTCATCGCCATGCACAAGAACGCCGCGACGGTCTTGTTCGGCGCTTTCAAAAGCAAAATCGAGCTCGAAAAGCTCTCGTGGGTGGCGAATTGACTCGGTTCCTATTCGATGACCAGTTTGCGCGTAGCCGTGGCTCCAGCAGCAGTCTCCAACGTGACGTAGTAGACCCCTTGAGCCCAACCGCTCACATCGGCTGACGGCACCGCCATTTGACGAACATCAAACTGAGCTACCGGACGTCCGAGGGCGTCGTAAAAACGCAACTCCGCTGCCTGAACCTCACCGGACCAGTCAACGTACACGCGGTCGCGTGCCGGATTCGGACGAATCGACCATTCGTTCTCAACTAGCCACTCCTCTTCGACTTCCACCACCCCACAGATGGTTTGTTCAGCACAGGGCACCTCCAAATCCGTTACGTAACTGCCATCTAAGACTTCCTGGCCGGTCTCCAACGGGTCGAGGAAATGGTACAGTTTCTCTTCATCTGAAATGGGGTTGTTGCCATCCCAGTGGTAGCTCATCTTCCCGTAATAATCCGGGGCATTCGGTGAGTCACAAAATGACGCGCCGCCCGTCAACGTACCGACGATGTGTTGGTTCTGGTTGAACAATGGAGAACCCGAAGAACCGCCTTCGGTCACACCGTGGTTGGTTTCGGTTTCCTGCCAATAGACCCGCCAGTGCGCACCGGGATGGTACGCGCTGCTGTTCGCAGCAGTTGTCGTATACGTGGAAATCTTCTTGCGATCGCCCGACGGGTGGTGAATGCCCACACCGCTGGTTGGATTGGAACCGCTTACGTCCCATCCCGCATAAAACGGGGTCCAGCTGTCAAAAATTGGGTCCTCCACCTCGAGCAGGAGGAAGTCCGAACCATTAATGTTGTTACCGAACATGTCGTTCGAACCGGTCAAATAGAACACCCCCGTTCGAACGTGTGAGTTGAAACTGGACGCCCCATCGCACTCAAAATACTCGTAATTGTAGCGCACCTTGAGCAAGCTCCACCCATTCTCATCGACTTCATCGGCGCAGTGAAATGAACTCAGCAACAACTGCTTGCAGTCCTGGGCGGTGTTGTTGACCATGGCGCCTGAACAGAGGTAAATCCCCCCATTTTGGGACACCCGAAGCCGCACCACGGCGTCGCGCTGGCATTGCCAGTCATCGCCTTCGGGTCAATTGACATCGACTTGGCATGGATCTGAACCGCGGTCGTTCTCAGCAAGCAGATCGTATTCCCCATCCAACCACAGGTAGCGGAAGAAGTACCCAATGCCATTGACGTGGAGCTCAGGAACGCCGATCGCTCCGACAGGCTGTGCGTACCGCATGACCACTTCTTCTCCCGGAATTTCTCCGCTGACCCAT
>CALKYI010000228.1 GCA_938003665.1 uncultured Flavobacteriales bacterium | reverse complement strand
TGATCCGCCAAGCGGTCGTACGCTTTCTCGTTGCGGCGAAACACCTTTTTCACACCGCGCTCTACCGCACAGCTGACCTTCTCTTGCTGGTCGTGCCGGGCAAAGGTGCCTTGAATGAGCATGTGTTGCTCGCCGTGCGCGATGTTCTGGCCGTCAATGGGGTTGAAATAACTCTTGGTGTGGCACAAATAATGCACCGCGTCGAGTACGTTGGTCTTCCCGCTGCCGTTGTCCCCGAGCAGGCAATTCACTTCTGCGCCGAAGGTCAAATCCGAACCTTCGTGGTTTTTGAAATGCAGCAAGTGAAGATGTTCGAGAACCATGATGCGAATTTCACTATTTTTGCCCGTCCTTGGACGTAAAATTTCTAGAGAACGACAAACCCATGGCGAAGAAGACCAAGCCCGAAGACGATACCCTGCTCGACGTAGGGGAAGTGTACACGAAAACCGAGCGTTTCGTAGATGAGAACCGCAGCACCTTGACGTACGGCGTCGGTGGATTGGCGGTGTTGATTTTGGCCGTCATTGGTTACCAATCGTTTGTTGTTGGTCCCGCAGAAGCTGCGGCTGAAGTGGACGCATGGCGCGCCGAAAACTACTTCGAGATGGACTCCATGAGCCTCGCCGCCCTCGGTGACGGCTACGCAGCAGGCCTCGAAGAAGTCATGGCGGATCATGAAGGCACGGCTGTTGGACAGCGTGCGGCGTACCGCATGGGCATCTACTACCGTGATGCTGGTGACTTCGAAGGCGCCATCGCCGCATTCGAAGAAGTGAACGTCGGCGACGACGTGGTGCAGGTACTCGCGGCCGGCAACATCGGCGACTGCTACGTGGAATTGGCTGATTACGATGCTGCCCAAGCAGCCTTCAACGAAGCCATCTCATTGGCGTCTTCCAGCTTGGCTGAGGACGTATTGGCCCCCATGTTCTTGTACAAAGGTGCCCTCGTTGAAATCGAGTTGGGCAACAACGCCCAAGCCAAAAAGCACCTCGACCGCATCGTGGAAGACTACCCGACCAGCCAACAGAAAAACGCCTCTGAAGCGCTTGCAGCCTCATTGGCCGAAGGGTAACGCCCATGGCTACTGCCGGTAAGAATTTAAGTTTGTACGACGCAGCTCAGCTGCCCAACGGTGCCCGCTATCGAGTGGGCATTGTTGTTTCCGCGTGGAACGCCGAAATCACCCACGCCCTGCGTGATGGAGCCCTCGAGGTTCTACGCGCTGCAGGCGTCACGGCCGACAACACGCTTGTCCACGAAGTGCCCGGAGCGTTTGAGCTGCCCCTCGGCGCCCAGTGGCTTATGGAAGCCGACCAACCCTGCGACGCGGTCATCGCCATCGGTACCGTCATCCGCGGCGAAACGGCCCATTTCGAATACGTCTGCCAAGCGGCAAGCGAAGGCATACTCCGCGTAGGCCTCGACACCGGCAACCCCACGATTTTTTGTGTCCTGACGGACGACACCATCGAGCAGTCCCGGGCACGATCGGGCGGTGAGCACGGCAATAAAGGCGTAGAAGCAGCCGTTGCCTGCTTGCAGATGCTCGACCTCAAATCCAACCTTTACGGCGGCTAACCCATGGGGACCACCCGTGCGGACATCCTCAGACAGCGCCCGCTGCGCCTGATCCTGCTCGTCGGATTGGCCCTGCGCATCCTTGCTGCATTCAACTCACCGGGCTACCTCATGCACGACGACCATTTCCTGGTCGTGGAAACAGGCGCCTCCTGGGCAGCAGGTGAGGATTACAACAACTGGATGCCTTGGTCGCAGCGTGCCAACGGCATTGAAAACCCGTCTCCTCATCAGGCGAACCTCGCCTACGCCGGCATCGTGAGTGGCTACTTTCGGGTGTGCAACGCTCTGGGCTTTGTGGATCCGGCCGGCCAAATGCTTCTCCTGCGTTTGCTTCATGGACTGTTCAGCCTGCTCATTGTGGCACTGGGATTCCGCATTGCGGAGAAACTAGGTGGTGATCGTCCCGCCCGCTGGACCGGGTGGGCCTTGGCTGCCTTTGGGTTGTTTCCCTTGCTTGGTGTTCGGCAGCTGGTGGAAATGGTCTGCATTCCCCCATTGATGTGGTCTGCATGGGTGGTTTTGCGTTCCAAACGGAGAACGTGGAAGACTTGGGCGCTGGCGGGAATAGGCATCGGCATCGGCACCGCTTTGCGCTACCAATGCGGCGTTTTTGGATTGGGCTGGGTCGTCGCGCTGTTGGTACATGAACGCAAATGGCAACAGGCCATTCTCAACAGCGCCATCATGGGCTGCGCTGCTCTGATCGCATTCGCATGTGGGCAACTACAAGATGTCTTCATCTGGGGCGAGCCGTTCGCACCGCTCAGGGCCTACATCGAATACAACTCGACCCACGCAGGC
>CALKYI010000227.1 GCA_938003665.1 uncultured Flavobacteriales bacterium | reverse complement strand
GATTTATGCGGCAGAACCGGTCTTTACGAACAATGCACACGCCCAATCTTCACGGCTGGTCTGGCTCACCCATTTCAATCCTACCGCTTCTGCAGCAGCCCGCAAGGCTGGAACATCCGCCGTGTAGAACCCGCTGAATGCAATGGAGCCTCCTGCGACGAGGTGCCGAGCATATGCAGCCATCTCGGCCGTCAGTACATTCAGGTTGATGTTCGCCAACACCACGTCGTACGTTTCCAATTGACCTTCAAGCGAGGAGATGGTGCCGTGCAGCACATGCACCTCCCCTGACAATTTATTGCGCTCGCAGTTGGCCAAGGTGTTCTCGTACGACCATTCGTCCACGTCAAATGCAACGACTGCAGAGGCGCCGAGCTTTCGTGCGGCAATGGCCAATGCCCCGGTACCGCATCCAATATCCAACACCGATTTGCCCTTCAAATCAAGATCTAAGAGGCAGCGCATCATTTGCCAGGTTGTCGGATGGTGTCCGGTTCCAAAGGACATTTCGGGTTGAATGATGACATCCAGCCCCGAAGTCGGCTCCGGGTGGAACGGTGCCCGCATCATGATGCGTCCTTCGACATCAATCGGCTCGTATTCCGATTCCCACTGTGCATTCCAGTTCTCAGATTCCACAAAAGCGGTTTCAGCTTTCACCGTCGCCATGGACCGAAGCTCGCCAATCACATCCTGCATTCCTCCCTCGTCCCACTCCGCTTCACGGGCAAAGGCGACGAGGCCATGATCCGAATCTTCGAACATCGAAAAACCGCATCCGTTCAAATACGCCACCGCGACCTCCCGAGCAGGAAGCACCGGATTGAGGATAAGTTCAAGGCGCAAAAAACGATCGGTTTTCTCCATGTTGTCAGTGCTTTTCCGCCGCAGCGACAATGGCCAGAAAGTCCGAGGCATTGAGTGAAGCGCCGCCAATCAATCCGCCATTGACATCGGGTTGAGCAAACAGTTCATCGGCATTGCTTGGCTTGCAGCTGCCCCCGTAGAGGATTCGGCAATTTTGAGCGGTCGTTGCATCGAATCGCTCCGTGAGCCAATTCCGAATGAAAGCATGCATTTCTTGAGCCTGAGCCGACGTTGCAGTTTTGCCGGTTCCGATGGCCCAAATGGGTTCGTACGCGATGACCACCCCATCCATTGACGCTTGAGAAAGGCCCTCCAAAGCATGAGATAGTTGGCCTTGGACCCAGTCAAAATGGGTCCCAGACTCTCTCACTTCAAGGGATTCACCACAGCAAAGCAACACCCGCAATCCGGCTTCCAATGCAGCGTGCAGCTTGTTGCGAACAGCGTCATCCGTTTCCCCGTAACCCTCTCGTCGTTCAGAGTGACCAATGATCACCCATTTCACATCGCATGAGGCCAACATATCAGCCGTGTATTCTCCGGTAAAGGCTCCCGATCCCGTTGCGCTGCATTGTTGGCTTGCAATATGAAGAACTGATCCCGCCTCCTTGGCCAAGGTGTTGAGGTACGGCGCCGGTGGTGCGATGATGACTTCCGTTGAAAGCCCGTCGTTTACACCCGATTTCACCTCGTTCATCAATTCCAATGCTTCGTGCATCAATTTGTTGCTCTTCCAGTTTCCCGCTACGATGTTCTTCATGACCTTTACGTTTTGCGCGCGCAAGTTCGCTCATCCCATTGAATTAATTGGCCACCAACACATGAATTCGAATCAGCCGCTTCCATGGAGTTCTTTGCTGAAGGAGTTCTGGGGGTTCGATGCGCTTCGTCCCCACCAAACAGGACCTGTTGAGGCCATCTGTTCGGGCGATGATACCATCGCTGTACTGCCTACCGGTGGGGGCAAATCGCTGTGTTATCAACTTCCTGGCTTGGTCCGAGGCGGCGTCACCTTGGTTGTTTCCCCGTTGATCGCCTTGATGCAGGACCAGCTCGATGATTTGAAGTCAAGGGGTATTCATGCATTTTCCTTGGCGGGTGTTTCGAGCCCGAGGGACGTTGAACGCATCCTCAACAACGCTGAACGACGCACCCCATGTTTTCTGTTTGCGTCCCCTGAAAAATTAGAAGGTAAGCTGGTCCAGATGCGTGTGGAGCGGCTTGGCATCCGAACGGTAGCCATCGACGAAGCCCATTGCATTTCGGAATGGGGCCATGATTTTCGTCCCGCCTACCGACAGCTGGCAACGCTACGCATTGCAACATCGGAGGCAACTTGGTGCTGTTTTACGGCAACAGCCACAGAGCGTGTAATTGCGGACATTCACCACAACCTTCAGCTGAAGGAACCGTCGGTATTTCGAGCGTCTACGCGTCGACCGAATCTCACATATGCTGTTTGCACGGTGCGGGATTCAGAAGCGATGTTGTACCAGGCAGCATTGAATTCCCGAGGCACAGGATTGATCTATGTAGGAACGCGCTATCAAGCCGAGAAATGGGCCAAGCGTCTGGAGGGCATTGAGGGCGGAGTCGAACCTTACCATGCGGGGCTAGACGCTCAGGTCCGGGCCGAACGACTGAAGGCTTGGACTCAAGGGGACATCCGGGTAATCGTTTGCACCAATGCCTTCGGCATGGGCATTGACAAACCCGACGTTCGATGGGTATATCACGCGTACATCCCGGCCAATTTAGAGTCCTACGTCCAAGAGGCTGGTCGCGCTGGAAGGGATGGCCTTCGAAGCGAATGTGTTGTTTTTGTTCATCCCCAAATGGTTGAGCGGAGGTTGGAGCAATTGAAGAATGCGGACCCGAGCCAGCTGCCGATTAACGAAGTCTATCAGTTTTTGGCGAATCAAGGCCAAGTCGCAATTGGCACACAACCCAATCAACCGACCTCATTTGATGTACAGGCGTTTGCGTTAAGGCACGGCCATTCGATTCAATCCATCAATAGAAGCCTGCTTTTACTACAACAAGCAGGTTTTGTGAAGACCATTGAGGTCCCATCCGAAGTGAGCCTGCTGATCACGTTCAACGAACGCAGCCAATCTGAGCTGCTCGAAATAGCGGAGTCCCCCTCCGATGATGGTAAGCTAGCTCTGCACTTGGCTTCGCTTGCGATGCACTCAACCGTGATGAGGAAACAAAAGGAATTTGCATCCATGGGCTTGGCCTGGCACCAACTCATCGCTTCCTTACGACGCATGGAGGAATGGGGTGTCTTGACGTTTACCGAGCATCAAGGCCTGCAACAGGTCGAATGGACACAAGCACGTGTGGCAGGCACCGTTGCCATCCCGACTGAAATTGGCTCCATTCCGTATGAACGAGCGCTGAATCGATTTACCGCCTTCATCGAATTCCTGGAGTCAACGGCATGCAGGCAGCTGACCATTGCCCATTATTTTGGTTTTGACGATTTGGAACCCTGTGGGCATTGTGACAATTGCCTCGCCAGTTTGCCGCGAGCGGTCGATCATCGCATGGAAGAAATTTCAGACGTTGGTCTGGACTTCGATGACTTGATTCGAAAGGTTCCACCCAGCGAGTACAATTTGGTCATTGAAGCCCTAAAAGACGCGGAAGAAAATGGCCGCATTCGTTTTCAGCAACGGCGCATCTTCAAAGCTGAATAGCACCCGTATCTTCGCCCAACCGATGGACAAAAAAATCTACCTCAAGCCTCGAAAGGAAGAAAGTTTATTGCGTCAGCACCCGTGGGTGTTCTCAGGTGCCATTAAGCGCATGGAAGGACAGCCCATTACAGGTGACCTCGTAGAGGTGTGCGCGAACAAAGGCAGGACGCTGGGCTTTGGGCACTACAGCGCCCA
>CALKYI010000226.1 GCA_938003665.1 uncultured Flavobacteriales bacterium | reverse complement strand
CTCCTGCGAACTCAAGGTGCTTGACGCGTCTCATCCGTTTTACGCGCTGGAGGGAACGGATAATGCGGTTTCAATTCACTCGAATCGTTACGCCGACAAACCGCTTGTCATTCAAGGTGCAGGCGCCGGTGGTGCCCTCACGGCGAGCGGTGTTTTATCCGATGTTTATGCAGTGGCGCGTTGGATGCTCACTCAAAACAATCCATCATCATGAAGGAACGGGTAGAGGTATGGGCTCCTGCGACAGTAGCCAATATGAACGTGGGGTTTGATGCGTTGGGATGCGCCCTTACGACTCCAGGTGAACGGATGATTTTGCATCGCACGCAGGACGCGGGTGATGTGCGCATCCGAGCCATTCATGGGGCGGAATTGGATGATCATCCAGAGCGAAACGTTGCGACGATTGCCGCCAAGAGCTTGCTTCAATCCCTCGGAAATCCTTGCGGTCTTGAAGTGGAGATTTTCAAATCGATTTTGCCGGGAAGTGGTATTGGTTCCAGTGCGGCGAGCGCAGCCGCTGCAGTGGTAGCTGTGAACGAACTGCTCGATGCGGGCCTGCGTCCAGATGAATTGATTCCATTTGCATTGGACGGCGAGTCTTTCGCAAGCGGTGCGCGGCATGCCGATAACGTGGCACCCGCACTGTTGGGTGGCTTGGTGATCTGTCCACCCGAAGGCCCTCCAATCGCTATCCCGGCCCCTCAGCATTGGTCGTTGGTCATCCTGCACCCACAGGTTCCCATCAAAACAGCAGATGCGCGTGCGGTCTTGCCTGCACAAGTCCCATTGAAGGACGCAGCAGTACAAGCAGCTTGGTTTGGGACGTTTGTGGCGGCATGCCACGCTGGCGATGGAACGGCAGCGGCGTACGCGATGGAGGATTTGTTGGTGGCCCCCCACCGTTCAAGATTAATTCCTCATTTTGATGAAGTGCGCACATTGGCCTTTGATGCCGGCGCGAGGGCAGGGGGCATCTCGGGAAGCGGCCCCTCTACATTCTGGGTGGCGTTGGCCTCAGCCGCTGCCGAAGCCATCAAGCAGGCCTTGTCGGAGCTAATGCAACGGCATTCAATCCCCTTTTCAGTTCACATTTCGACCATTTCGGGTCGAGGAGCACATTGCATCTGATGAAGTATTTCAGCATAACATCGCCGTCCATTCGTCGCGAATTCGCTGCGGCTTTGCGAGAAGGATTGGCTCCGGACCGAGGGCTCTACGTGCCTGAGCGGATTCCTCAACTTGAATGGTCAAGCGTTCAAGGTGCTTCTTTGCCTGACCTCGCCACGCGCATGCTTTTTCCCTATGTCGAGGGGGCGATCACGGAATCCAACCTTGCTGATTTGATGGCGGATGCGTTGGACTTTGAAATTCCACTGGTTCACGTGCACGAACAGGTGAGCCAGTTGGAATTATTTCACGGGCCTACGGCTGCGTTCAAGGATGTTGGGGCGCGGGTCATGTCCCGCTTGCTCGGTGCAAATTCGACAGAGCGATTGACCGTACTAGTAGCTACTTCTGGAGATACCGGCTCTGCCGTTGCACAAGGGTTTTACAAGGTGCCGGATATTGATGTGGCCATCTTGTATCCCCGTGCACGCATCAGCCACATCCAAGAGC
>CALKYI010000225.1 GCA_938003665.1 uncultured Flavobacteriales bacterium | reverse complement strand
TTTCC
The DNA here is from genome assembly GCA_938003665.1 of uncultured Flavobacteriales bacterium. Lineage (GTDB taxonomy): Bacteria > Bacteroidota > Bacteroidia > Flavobacteriales_D > Sanyastnellaceae > UA16. The sequence continues at coordinate 10,935 of CALKYI010000225.1, read as the reverse complement.
ATGCGGCAGACCTCCGTCAACATGCCGAATCGGTATTCAGCACAGCAGCAATTGCACGGGCCTACGATGAAGTTTACCGGGAGGCCGTCACTCATCAAACTGCTTCCTGATGAGCACCTCCCACGAACGCCATTCCATCGCGACCCGGGCGCTATTGCTCGTGTTTACCACGGCGGTCATTTTGCTCAACACGCGGGTGCTCGGCGCTTCTGGACAAGGGGAGATCGCTTGGATTCAATTGGGCATCTTGGTGGTCACGGGCGTCAGCGGCTTCCTTGCTGGCGGGGCGGTCGTGTACCTGCAAAAAGAAATCCCGCTTCGTGCCATGTTGCTCCCGGGGCATGCCTGGCTCGTGGTGTCTGCGCTGCTCGGTACCTGGGGCGGCATCAGTGCGGGTTTCCTGCCCGCAGTGCATTTCGGCGCGATGGCAGGACTGGGTTGGCTGCAGGGCGCCATCATCTTTCACAGCCAGCTCCTGCTCGCGGATCACCGCATCCGCCAACACAACACCCTCCAGGTGCTGCAAGGGGGATTGCTCTTGGCGGGGCTGCTTGTGGCGTTTTTCGGCATGCAAAACGAGTCCGTCGAGGCCTTCATTGGGGCGTTGACAGCCAGCCTAGGGATTACGGCAGCGCTCTCTATTTTTTGGGTAGCGAAGTTGCCGGCAGCCGACACGAGCGCCGCCCCAATGCAGGTCGTTCGGCAACTTTGGAAATTTGGGCGCTCTGCGCAGACGGGGGCACTGCTGCAAATGCTCACCAACCGATCCAACCTCAGCATCCTCGCCCAGAGTTCAGCTGGGCTCGCCGCCACAGGGGTCTACTCGATTGCTTATTACGGGCTCGAGGCCATGTGGCTGGTTCCGCGGGCACTGGCGCCGTTGGTGTACACGCGCACCGCAGCTGAACGCAACCGCTCCATCCGCTTGAAGGCTACACGCGCTGCCCTCCGCAAGGCCCTCCTTGGAACCGCCGCCCTGCTCACGGTAGCAGTGCTAATTCCAGACACGTGGTTCGCTTGGGCCTTTGGCTTTGCAGGCATCCAACCCGTAGTACACGCGCTCGCTCCAGCAGCGCTCTTCGGTGCTGCAGCTTCCATCATTGCCCACCACCTTTCAGGCATTGGCAAGCACCACTGGAACGCTGCAACCTCAGGACTGGGGTTGATCACGCTGTTGGTGTTGGCCCGCGAGTGGGCGCCTGAATCCGGCGCGGTGGGCGCCGCATGGGCGGCATCGGCTGCAGCCGCGGTTCAATGCACAGGGTTACTCATCGCGTGGTGGCGGTGTGAGCGGTAATCACCCCAACACCCCCAACCCTTCAACGGCCGGTGGTCGCTTAACCTGGAACCCCTCACCGAGCTTCACGCCGGCAAACCGCCCCATGGCGACGTCGCGGGCCTTGAGGTGCTCCAAAAATTCGGGAGAGCTGATCGGAGTCGCCGGTTCAGCGTCGTCCGCGTCCGGCCGGTGAAACTGTGTAGCGTAGGCTGCGATGGCCTGCGCCTTTACTTCCGCATACCCTTCGATGTCCACCACAAAATCCGGACTTAACCAATGGTCCTGAATACCGTGGTAGACCGCTTGGGGGCGCCACGCTTCCTGACCGGTGTCGATTTTGGGCAGGCCGCTGAGAAAGGCAGCGCGGTGAATGAGCTCGGCGCCACGGCCGTGGTCCGGGTGACGATCATCCAAGGCATTAGCGATCACGCGAAGCGGACGCAGGCGACGCATCACTTCAATGACGGCGCGCAACGTCTCCTCGTTGACTTCGAAGAACCCGTCCCCGAGGTCGAGGTTTTCCCGGTGCTCAACACCCAAAATGGCCTGAGCGGCAGCGGCCTCTGCCTTGCGCGTTTCGGCCGTACCGCGGGTGCCGAGTTCGCCCCGCGTGAGATCAACAATGCCCACACGCAATCCCTGGGCCACGCTTTTGGCCAAGGTCCCACCCGCAAACAATTCCACATCGTCCGGATGGGCGCCAAATGCCACTAAATCAAAATGATGCCCTTCAGTCATACCACAAAAGTACAATCCGATACCTGCGAAGTTTCCGCTCATGCGTTGAACAAGTACCTGAAAGGCGTTGTTTTGTGTCCATGTCAACCACTAACCCTTCTGAAGCGCTCGTGATTGGGGCTGGCTTCGCCGGCATCGCTGCCGCCACCCAGCTGGCGGAATTGGGCCACCAAGTTGATCTGCTCGAACGGCACGACCACGCGGGTGGCCGTGCGCGGGTTTTCGAAGCCGAAGGGTTCACGTTTGACATGGGACCCAGTTGGTACTGGATGCCCGACGTGTTTGAAGCGTATTTCAAAAAATTCGGAAGCGACGTGCAGAAGGAGTTGAACCTCGTGCGCCTCGACCCCTCCTACACGGTTTGGTTTGACAACGGGCCTGTCGAAATCCCAGCCGACCTCGGTGAGCTTAAGGCGACCTTCGACTCCATAGAACCCGGCGCGGGCGATGCCCTGCAAGACTTCCTCGACGAGGCGCAGGTCAAGTACGAGATCGGCATGAACGGGTTTGTCCAAAAGCCCGCCCACAGCATCATGGAATTTGCCACGTGGGAAACCCTCAAGCAGTCCACGAAACTGACCCTCCTGCGCAGCTTCAGTGAACACGCCCGGAAGTACTTCAGCGACGAACGGCTGCTCCAGATCATCGAATTCCCGGTGCTGTTCTTGGGTGCCAAACCGGAGAAAACGCCGGCACTGTACAGCCTCATGAACTATGCCGACACCGTCCTCGGAACGTGGTACCCCATGGGGGGCATGCACGAAATCGTACGTGCCATGGTTCGCGTAGCCGAGAAGAAAGGCGTTCGGTTCCACTACAACTGCGACGTCAAGCATATCACCGACGACGGCGAGCGCGTGACCGGTGTCGAACTCCAAGACGGCACGTACTGGACTGCCCCGACCGTGGTTGCCGGTGCGGACTACCACCACGTCGAGCAGCACTTGCTGCCCGCCAAGTGGCGTCGGTATGACGCGGCGTACTGGGACTCCCGTGTGATGTCACCGAGTTCCTTGCTTTTCTATGTGGGGGTCAACACCCGTGTGCCCAAACTCCAGCATCACAACCTCTTTTTCGATACGCCATTCGGTCCGCACGCCGAGACCATCTATGACACACAGACGTGGCCGGACAATCCGCTCTTCTACGTCAGCGCTCCATCGAAAACAGACAAGGGAATCGCACCGGAAGGGTCGGAAAACATGTTCTTCCTTATCCCTTTGGCTCCCGGGTTGAAAGACGAGCCCGGATTGCGCGATCGCTATTTCAACGAAATGTGCGATCGATTGGAACAGCATGTGGGCTTGGACATCCGTCCGCACATCACCTACAAGCGTTCGTTCGCCCACGAAGAATTCCAAGAGGACTACCGCGCGTTCAAGGGCAACGCTTACGGGCTTGCCAACACCTTGCGGCAAACCGCGTTTTGGAAACCCAAGATGAAAAGCAAACTCCCCGGACTGTTTTTCACTGGGCAGCTAACGACCCCAGGACCCGGCGTACCGCCGAGCCTAATCAGCGGAGAAGTCGTTGGAAATGAAGCGCATAGCTACCTGTTAAAACAAGCGGCAGCAGTCAATTGAACCAATTCCACCCGTACATTGTTACCATCCCATGACCGGAATTCAGCTATACGATGATGTGTGCCGTGCGTGCAGCGTACTGACCACCAAGGCGTACAGCACCTCGTTCTCGATGGGCATCCGATTCTTGGGACCGACCCTTCGTCAGCCGATTTATTCCATTTATGGATTCGTGCGTTTTGCCGACGAAATCGTCGATACATTTCATCACGCAGACAAAGCCGTTTTGTTTGAGCGCTTCAAGCAAGACACGGAAAATGCCCTCAAGGACAAAATCAGCCTCAACCCGATTTTGCACGCGTTTCAAGAGGTGTACCACGCGTACAACCTCGACAAAGAGCACGTGGATTTGTTCCTGCGCAGCATGGAATGGGACTTGCACAAGCTCGATTACGACCGCACCGGATTTGAGGAGTACATCGTGGGTTCAGCGGAGGTCGTGGGATTGATGTGCCTGAAGGTGTTCGTCAACGGCGATCAAGCCGAGTACGAGCGATTGAAGCCCTATGCTGAGCGATTGGGAGCCGCATTCCAGAAGATCAATTTCCTCCGGGACATGAAGGCGGATTTTGCTGAGATGGGCCGAACTTATTTCCCGAATTTGGACATGACCACGTTCAACGAGGAGACCAAGGCGCGCATCGAAGAGGAAATCAACGCGGATTTCCAAGAGGCCTATAAAGGCATCGTCCAGCTGCCGCAAACCAGCCGACTCGGCGTGTACGTCGCGTACATCTACTACCAGCGGTTGTTCCAGAAAATCCGTTCGCTTCCGAGCAACCGCATCATGGAGGAGCGCATCCGCATTCCCAACACGCGGAAAGCTACGCTGGCGGTAAGCTCCTACCTCCGCCACAGTTTTAACTTGTTGTAATGGTGCGTATGCCGGCCGCAACCAGCATTTTGTTGGGGCTCGCTCTGGCGTTGATTTGCCCCAAGGCCCAGGCGCAAGATCGCTTGTCGTTGACGGACGTGCGAGCGGCCTATCGAGCCGCGTGCTTAGCGCCCACCGACAGCGAAGTGGTCACCGCTTTCATCGATGCTGCAGAACACTGGGTCGGGAACGATTCCACCGATGCCTTTGCACAAGGCCTGCTGGCAACAGCACGCATGATGCGGGCCGAAACGCAGTTCAATCCGTTCGAAAAACTCACGACGTTTAATGCCCAACGTGATCCGCTGGAGGCCGCCATCGCAGCCGATCCGGACCATCCGGAATTGCGGCTGTTTCGGTTATCCATTCAGTGGTCCGTCCCCTTTTTCTTGGACTATTCGGCCAACATGGACGAAGACGCCGGCCGGGTAGCCGCCGCTTTGGATGCCGGCTATTGGTCTAACGATACCGATCAGGGCGCTTTTGCCTTAACTTTCCTACAGCACCTAAACGATGACGCTTCCAAACGATAACATGCAACCCACCATCGGTACAGACATGGTGGTCCTTGTCGATCCCAACGACAAAGAGATCGGCCTCATGGAGAAGATGGAAGCCCACGAGAAAGGGCTGCTTCACCGAGCTTTTTCATTTTTCATCTTCAACAGCAAAGGCGAATGGTTACTGCAACAGCGCGCATGGGGCAAATACCACAGCCCCGGCTTGTGGACCAATGCCTGCTGCAGCCACCCGCGGCAAGGCGAGACCCCGGAAGCGGCCGCCATGCGCCGGCTGCAGGAAGAAATGGGCATGTACTGCCAGGCAACGCCGGTGTTTCAATTCTTGTACCGCAGCGAGTTTTCCAACGCCCTGATCGAGCACGAATTGGACCACGTGCTCATCGGATACTCGGACACGGCGCCCGAGCCCAACCCGGAAGAAGTCGCGAGTTACCGCTATGTCAGCTTGGAGGATTTGGAATATGAACTGAAGCAATACCCAGCCAACTTCACGGTCTGGTTCCGCATTTGCTTCCAAGAGGTGAAGGACAAACTCGCCAAGTTCCAACATTCCGCTTGATGGCCGAAGGGTCCAAACGTACGGTCATCATTGGCGCCGGTGTGGCCGGTATGGCAGCAGCCATTCGCACCGCTGCACAAGGGCACCGCGTGACCGTCCTGGAAGCGGCGGATGAACCTGGTGGCAAGCTGCGCGAGCAAACCCACGGCGGGTATCGATTCGATGTCGGGCCATCATTATTCACCTGGCCCGAATTGGTCCTTGAACTCGACGCCCTCGCCCGGGAGAAAGCGGCGCCTGGTGCCGACCTCCCCCCACCCTTCACGTACCAGCGATTGGACCGGTCAACCCATTATTTCTGGGAGGACGGGAAGCGCCTGACGGCATGGTCCGATCGCGAGGCGTTTTGCGAGGCGTGCGCATCTGAGTTCGACGTGCCCGCGCCTCGCGTGGACGCGCACTTAGCGCACAGCTCGGCCTCCTTTGAGGCCACCCGGCGCATCTTTCTCGAGCAGAGCCTGCACGAGTGGAGCCGCCGCAAAACCGGCAAGTGGCGCGCTGCCGCCCGCTTCACCCATCGCCTGCCCTGGTTTGGCACGTTGCACCGCTGGAACCGGCGTCAATTGCGTGAGCCGCACCTCGTGCAGCTGTTCGATCGCTACGCGACCTACAATGGCTCCGACCCGCACCGCGCACCGGCCATGATGCACGTCATCCCCCACTTGGAGCACGGGCAAGGCACCTTCTTTCCAGACAACGGCATGGTTGGCATCACCCGGCACTTGCACGCGCTAGGCGTGGCACTCGGTGTGGACTACCGTTTCGGCTACCGCGCCGAACGCATTGAACACGATGGCCGACGGGTCTCCGGCGTGCGGTGCTCCGACGCCGACGGCCAAACGCAGTCCTTCGCAGCGGAAACGGTTATTTCCAATGCGGACATCTGGCCAACCTTTCGCACCCTTCTGCCCGACCTGAACGCACCGGAAAACATCCTCCAACAGGAACGTTCCACAAGCGGTGTGATCTTCTATTGGGGCGTGCGAACCGAGCAGCCGGACTTGCACCTCCACAACATCCTGTTCAGCCAGGATTACCGCAGTGAATTCGCGACCATCCAGCGGGAAGGGCACCCGGGCGACGACCCGACTGTGTACATCCACATCAGCTCCAAACTCAAACCCGATGACGCACCCGAGGGTGGCGAAAACTGGTTCGTGATGGTCAATGTTGGTGCAGATCCCGCGGGCGTGGAGGCGCGCTTGCCGCAGATTCGAGCGGCCGTGCTGCGCAAAATTGAACGCACCCTTGGCGTCGACGTCGAGCCGCTCATCGAAACCGAACGACACTTCACCCCGGCAACCATCGAATCGCGGACGAGTTCCCACCTCGGTGCACTGTACGGCGCCAGTTCCAACAGCCCCCTCTCGGCCTTTCTCCGCCACCGCAACCGCTCCACCCAACTGGAAGGATTGTACTTTAGTGGCGGAAGCGTGCATCCGGGCGGCGGCATTCCCCTGTGTTTGCTCAGCGCCCGCATTACTTCTGACCTCATCGAACAGCGGCCATGAACACAGCTAGTTTTGAACGGTACTGGATCCCGCGGATCATGGTGTTGCTGCATGCCGTTGGGGTGACGGGCATCCTCGCCGGCTACGGGCAGTACTTCCTTGATTTCACAGCGGTCAACCTCCTCGTCAACGGGGTGCTCGCGCTGTGGGCGGACTGGGAAGAACGCCATTGGACGTGGGTGGCTGCGTTTGGCGGCGGCATCGCCGTTGAAATCATCGGTGTGCAAACCGGCTACCTCTTCGGCGACTACAGTTACGGAACTGAACTAGGGCCAATGGTGGCGGGCGTGCCGTTGATCCTCGGGGCGCTCTGGTGGATTTCGCTCATGGGGTGCGGTTGGTGGACCGATCGGCTGATGAACCGGCTGCAATGGGGGGCTGAAACCGGCGATGGCAAGCTGGTCCGGGCGCTCATCGCGGCGACGTTGATGACGGCATTTGACAGCCTGATTGAACCGGTGGCCATCCAGGCCGGCTGGTGGGCATGGGAAGGGGTGCACGTACCTTGGTTCAATTACGCCTCATGGTGGGGAATCAGCTTTGTGTTTTACCTGCTCCCCCGGCAGCGACGAGAAAACATCGGGACGGGATTGCTTGTTGCCATCTTTGTATTCTTCTTCGTTTTTTTGAATTGGTTTCCATGGACACGCTGACCTACCTCTCGCCCGCTTTGATTGTGCTCGCCACCTTCGTCACCATGGAAGGTGTGGCGTGGGTCGCACACAAATACCTCATGCACGGGTTGATGTGGTATTTCCACGAAGACCACCACGTCCATGAGCCGGGATTCTTCGAGAAAAACGACGCGTTCTTTTTGATTTTCGCTGTGCCCAGCGCCTGGTGCTTCATCACCGGGTCCATGGCCGGTGGCGACTTCCGCGTCTGGATTGGGACCGGCATTGCCGCCTATGGCTTGGCCTATTTTCTGGTCCATGACATCTTCATTCACCAGCGGTTCAAGATTTTCACGCGTACGGAAAACGTCTACTTGATGGCCATTCGCAAGGCCCACAAGGTGCACCACAAACACCTCAGCAAGGAAGACGGCGAGTGCTTTGGCATGCTATGGGTGCCGTGGAAATACTTCGCTGATGCCCGCAAAGCCATGCGCGCCAAACGCCAATCAAGCCTGGGATAATGTGGTACGAATTCAACGGTTTGTACCTCGCGGTGAACTTGGGCTGTTTGGCCTTGCCGCTGCTGTTGAGCTTTGACAAAAACGTCCAGTTTTACAAGCAGTGGAAGTACTTCTTCCGCGTCAACCTCTCCGTTGCTGCGTTCTTCATTGTGTGGGACGTGCTCTTCACGAAAATGGGAATTTGGGCGTTTAACTCCGACTACTTACTCGGTCCGTCCATCTTGGGCCTGCCCTTTGAGGAGCTGCTGTTCTTCGTGTGCATTCCCTACTGCAGCGTATTCACGTATTTCTCCCTGCAGCACTACGTGAAACGGAACCCGCTTCAGCACGCCGAGACCACCTTGACCATTTCCGCCATCTTGATTTGTGCGGCCTTGGTGGTGGTGTTTTTCCCGCGCAATTACATCTGCTTGACTTCGCTGTTCACGCTGGTATGGCTGGTGTGGGCACAGCGCAACGCCAAGCCGTTCATGGCAGATTTGTGGTTGGCCTTCTTTGTTTTGTTGGTGCCGTTTGTGATTTCAAATGGCATCCTGACCGGCCTGTCGTTCTGGGAAAAGCCCTTCCTCCACAACGATGCCGCGTCCATCACCGATCAGATTGTCTGGTACCACCCGGGACACAACACGGGCTGGCGCATCTTCACGATGCCCGCCGATGACTTGGTGTACGGCTTCCTGCTCATCGCCATGCACATTGCAGGCGTGGAAGCCCTGCGGAAACGCGACGCTAACAAAAAGCGCCTCGCCTGATCACTCAGCCCATCGAAATGCCACCTGGACAGGGCGGTGATCGGAAAGTTCGACGCGTCCCGTTTGGTAGTCCACCACATCCAACTCCGGACTCGCCCAGACTTGATCGATCCGCAAAAAAGGCAAATCACCGATGTACGACGCGCCCAGCAACGGGCCTTGGAATGCTCCCGCCGATCGGTAAGCATCGCGCAAGTGAGCACTGAACCGGTGCGCCGCGTAGGACACCGGTGTGTCGTTGAAGTCTCCCACCGCAATCACGGGGTGCGGGCTTTCCGCCACCGATGCCGCGACCTGCTCAGCTTGGTAAGTTCGCTTTTGCCACGCGGCGGCCAATCGGCTGTACAGCCGTGAACGCGCGGCCTCGTCCTGCACATTGCGCGCATCCTCGTAATCCGCTTTTTCAAAACCGATGCTGCTCAGGTGCATGTTGTACACGCGCACCGTATCACCCCCGACGAGGAGGTCGACGTACATGCCGCTGTTGTTTTTGTCGTTGTCAAACCGGATGGCTGATTTGGCCAGTATTGGGTACCGCGAAAGCACCGCCAAGCCAAACAGTTTGTCCTGTCCGCGCCCCAATTTGAATTCCTCTTCCCAGTGGTTCAGCCCTGTGGCTTGCTGCAGCCGGTCAGCTGACATCCATGGCTGACGGCGGTCTTCCAAGAAGCACTCCTGAAGGCAAATAACGTCCGCTTCCTGGGACGCGAGGTAGCTCAAAATCGAATCCCGAACGCCCGGCCGCTCAATCCATGCGTACCGGTTGAATTGACGCACGTTCCACGTAACCACCTTCAGTTCCTGCGCCTCGGCGTCGCTCGGTCCTCCGAAACTGCCCCAGGTCGCCGTTGCATGCGACCAGCTCAAAGCGAGGAGGAGCGCACCGGCCAAGCCCGCTTTCCAGCGACGGGACCACAGCGCCCCCAATGCGCCAATGATGAGGGCGCCCGAAGCCAAGGGGTAGGCCATTCCAAACAATGCCAGCACCGGCATCTCCACCGGGGGCACCCGCACCGCCAGTTCAGCCAAGACCACCCCCATTCCACCCGGGACCAAAAGCAAAAGGGACCACACCGGTCGAAAGGTGGAACGCTTCGCCGTCATCGGTTGGATTGCCGGAAGAGGAAGTCCTTTTCGTCAGCCGTCAGGTTCTCGTACCCGTGCTTGGATACTTTGTCGAGGATGGCGTCCATGCGTTCGGAACGCTCGCGCTTCTCGCGGTTGAAATCCTCATCGCTTTTGACCCGCGTGGAGCGGCTGTCTTTGACTTTTCGGAAGCGCGTTTTCTTCCGCGGCGTGGGGATGCTTCCTCCTTGAATGAGGCCCATGAAGGCATCGATCAAGCGCTCAAACCATCCCACCCAGTCCCGACCGACTTGCGATTGCTTGATCATGAGGTAGCCAAAAGCTGCGCCGCCCAGGTGCGCGAGGTTGCCGCCGGCATTGGCGCCGTTGCCGAGGGCGAAATAATCCAAGAGCACCCAGCCGATGGCGAGGTATTTCAGCGGCACCGCACCGAGCAAAAACAGGCGAATGTTGGTGTTGGGGTTGGCAGTGGCCGTCGCAGCCATGATGGCCATGGTCGCTGCACTCGCACCGTAGGCAAATGTGCTCTGCTGGAACGCCGGGGCCAAGTTGGAAGCCACCGCATACAACACGAATCCCGCGAGACCGCCCACCATGTACGTGCTGAGCAAACGCCGTGCGCCGAATTGGACCATGAACATGCGGCCCATCCAGTACAGCCAGGCCATGTTGATGACCATGTGCCATATGTCCACGTGCACGAACATGTGCGTGATGACGGACCACGGTCGGTACATCAACACGTCGGCCTTCCAAGAAGTTGCCAATCCAAATACGCCATTGACCCATCCGCTGTCCAGCGCACCGAAGGTGGTAAGCAACCGGAGCGTCATGATCACCGTGAACACGCCTACGTTGGCGAAAATCAACCGGGTCAACATGCTCCCGGCTTCC
>CALKYI010000224.1 GCA_938003665.1 uncultured Flavobacteriales bacterium | reverse complement strand
AAATTGGAGCCGTCCGGTAGAGGAAGTCAACGCACTCATGGATCTGTTGGTGGACACGTTGATCAAAGAAGTCAAGGCCCTGGCAGACAAAGGTGTTCGTTTGAGCACCATCGGCGATACGGGAGCTTTGCCGGAGTCGTGCCAAACCCAATTGAAGTTGGCCGCAGAGCAGACGGCTCACCAAAAAAACTTGGAATTGACGTTGGCGCTGAGCTATAGTTCAAAATGGGAAATGGTGGAGGCTGTCAAGAACATCATGGCCAGCGGCATCGCACCAGAAGCGGTCGATGCACAGGTGATTTCAGATCACTTGACCACCCGGGATTTGCCCGACCCAGAGCTCATGATTCGCACGAGCGGAGAGCATCGGATTTCAAACTTTCTCCTTTGGCAGATGGCCTATACCGAATTTCACTTTTCCCCGGTCCTGTGGCCGGACTTTGGAAAGGAGGAATTCATCGGAGCCATCCGCGATTTTCAAAACCGAGAGCGGCGATTTGGAGGATTGCTGGACACCAATCACAACGTGGATTCAAAATGAAAGAAGCAGCAAAGGCCATCGCCCTGAACCTTCTGGTAGCCGTGTGCTTCGTCACCATTGGTGCGAAAAGCACGGCGCAGGCACAGGGCGCCCCAGCCGCGGATTACGATAAGAAGTATACGCTTGCCGGCTTGACGGTATTGGGTGCCGAGTACACCGATGCCCAAGCCGTGAAGCTTTTCAGCGCCCTCCAAATTGGACAGGAATTAACCATTCCGGGTGAGTAAATCACCCGTGCCATTCGCAATCTCTGGGCGCAAAACCTGTTCGAAGATGTTTCCGTGGAGTTGGCGGAGGTTCGAGAGAATCAGGCCTACTTAGTCATTCGAGTTGACGAGTTGCCCCGCCTCACCCGGTACACGTTCGAAGGGGTAAATCGCTCGGAGCAAGAAACCCTTCGCGGAAAGATCGACCTCTTGACGGGGCGTGTCGTGAACGAAAATGTCATGGTCACCGCTCGAAAGCGGTTGCGGGATTACTACTACGATAAGGGGTATTGGGACGCTGACATATCCATCGCTCAAATGCCGGATACGTCGTTCGAGAATGGGGCAAAGCTCAACATTGTCATCGACAAGGGAGAGAAAATCAAAGTAGGTGAAATCATAGTGGACGGCGTGGCTGAGCTGGAGAGCAAGCAGGTGCTTCGCGCCATGAAAGACTTGAAAGAAAAGCGATGGTACCGCATTTTCAAGTCCAGCAAGTTCGTCGAAGCCAACCTCGACAAGGCCCGCGGTGAGATCATTGCGCTGTATAACAAAGAAGGGTACCGCAACGCGCGGGTGCTCAGGGATTCCATTTACCGCCTGCCCGATGGATTGGTCGGCGTGAAGATCGACGTGAGCGAAGGCAACCAATTTCACTTCGGGGACATTTCGTTCACCGGAAACACCAAGTACAGAAGCACGCAACTGGATTCGATTTTGGGCATCAAACGAGGGGACACCTACGATTTGGAACGCCTGGAGACCCGGGTTTACATGGACCCAAAAGGGCTTGATTTGAGTTCGTTGTACCAAGACGATGGCTACTTGACATTCCAGGCCATGCCCATCGAAACCCGCATCGAGAATGACACCATCGACATCGAGGTGCGCATGATGGAGGGCAAGCAGTTCCGCATCGGCAAGGTGATTGTTCAGGGAAATACCAAGACAAACGACCACGTCATTTTCCGGGAAATCCGCACGCGGCCCGGTGACCTATTTAGCCGAACGGACATCATCCGAACGCAGCGGGAATTGGCGCAGCTCAATTACTTCAACCAAGAGGCATT
>CALKYI010000223.1 GCA_938003665.1 uncultured Flavobacteriales bacterium | reverse complement strand
GCACGTTTCTCCGCACGGGTGCGCTCGGGTCCGTCGCCGACCAAAAGCAATTTGGCCGGCTGTTTGGCGCGAATGCTTGCAAACACATCAACCACGTCTTCAACGCGTTTGACCGGTCGAAAATTCGAAATGTGCGTGATGATCGGTTCTCCATTTGGGGCCACGGATCGACGGAACTGTTCGTCGGCATCCCGTTCAAAATGGGAGGGGCAGATGAAGTTGTGGATCACTTCGATGTCCCGATTGACTCCGAACAATTCAAGCGTATCGCGCTTCAAGCTGTGAGAAACTGCCGTCACGGCATTGGACTCGTTGATGGCGTGGGCAATCACAGGCTCAAAAGCAGGGTCCTTGCCGAGCAAGGTGATGTCCGTGCCGTGAAGCGTGGTGACGATGGGCAAGTCGATGCCTTCTTTGGCGAGGATATCGCGCGCTGTTATCGCAGCACTCGCATGGGGAATGGCGTAGTGTACATGGAGGAGATCGAGCGCGTGGGTTTTCGCGACTTCCACCATCTTGGAGGCCAACACCAACTCATAAGGCTGGTAGTCAAAAAGCGGGTAGTCGCTCACCCGGACTTCGTGGTAATACAGGTTCTTCTTCAAACTCCCCATTCGCGCTGGTGCGCTGTAGGTGATGAAATGAAGTTCATGCCCCTTTTCCGCCAAGGCTTTGCCCAATTCGGTGGCTACGACGCCAGACCCGCCGAAAGTGGGGTAACACACAAAGCCAATGCGCAGGTTCTTCATTCTACTTCGCTGTTGAACCGGGATGGAATCCCGTACGCTTTATACACTTGGTGTTGCACTTTGGTTCGGACGTCCCAATCGATCAACTTTCGATTTTCAGCCGATGGAAAGGTGCGGTTGCTCAAAAACACAAAAACGATGTCGTGATCCGGATCCGCCCACGCCAGCGTTCCAGTAAACCCTGAATGACCAAAACTTGACTCACTCACTTCATCGCAAGTTGGACCGGCGTCGGGTTCATTGGCCGGGCGGTCAAAACCACATGCCTCGCGGTGATCGGGGTCCGGATCCACGCGCTGCGTCCACGCTTGGATGGTTTCCGGTTGGAAAAAGTCCACGCCGCCATACGTTCCACCCATCCGAAGCATGTACATCAGCCGGGCCACATCGTAGGCATTTCCGAACAGCCCCGCGTGTCCACAGACACCTCCCAGCATCGCCGCACCGGGGTCGTGCACGTCGCCCTGTACAGTGCAGCGGCGAAAGACGGTGTCCACTTCCGTAGGGGCTATCGATGCCGTGGCGCTTTTTCCCGGGTTGAATCCCAGGCTGTGCAAATGGGCTGGCGCGTAAAATTGATCGTTCGTGTACGGGTCAAGGCCCTTTCCTGTGAGGCCTTCAATGATGCGCTGAATGGCGTAGTACCCCAAGTCACTATACCGGTGCGTGCCCACGGCATCGACTTCAGAAGTGACGATGCGGTCCCAAATAGAATCCCGCCAGGCCGGTCGCATGTAGCATGCGTCGGAAATGCGCTCTGGATGGGTGTCGGTGGGAACAGGTGAAAATGCGGTGCTATCTTCCAAGGCTTCCAAGTAGAACGGGATCCACGATTGGAGTCCCGCGCGGTGGGAGAGGACATCCCGCAATTGTCGGCTTCCCATGTCCGTGCCTTCCAGCTCAGGGAGGTAGGTGTCGAGGCTGGCGTTGAGTGCGATTTTGCCTTCTTCTTCCAAGCGCATGAGGGACAGGGTGGAAGCGGCGATTTTGGTGATGCTGGCGAGGTCGTACACCGTGCTTGCTTGCACCGGCTGTTCTCCGTCCAATGTTCCGTAGATGCCGTCGTGAACGATGGAGCCTTCGTGCGCGACCACCACACGGCACCCCGGCATGGCTCCTCCTTCGATGGCGTCGATGACGATGCTGTCAATTGCCGC
>CALKYI010000222.1 GCA_938003665.1 uncultured Flavobacteriales bacterium | reverse complement strand
TGTCCCAATCCTTCCAACGGCCGTCTCGACGTGCTTTGTAGGTGCGGCGCGGTACATGCTCGCCCTCCGTATAGACAACCAAATCGTCCTCTTCCAAGAACGATTCCACCATGGGCACCACGGCATTCAGGTACCCCCCTCCGTTACCGCGCAAATCGACAATCACCTCGCTAAGTCCTTGCTCGGCGAGGGTTTCCATCGCCAATTCAAATTCTTCGGCGGTGTTTTGAGCAAAGCGGATGACCTTGATGTACCCGCGCTCGCCGTCCAAATTGGCCGCACAAACCACACTGTGGATGGGAATGCGATCCCGGCGCAACAACACGTGCTTCACCGTATCTGCTCGATCCAATCCAACCACGACCGTAGTGTTCCGGGGGCCCTTGAGCAATTCCATGACACGCTGGTTGGTAAGGTCTGGACCGGAGATCGCCACCGAATCAACAGTCAAAATACGGTCGCCCGCTCGGACACCGGCCTTTTCGGAAGGACCTCCCGGAATGGCCGCGACCACCATCAATGTATCCCGTTGGATGATGAATTCGACGCCGATGCCCTCGAAGTTGCCCTCCATGGGTTCGGCCAATGCCGCCATTTCTTCAGCGCTGATGAACAGACTGTGCGGATCCAATTTTTCCAAAACAGCATCGAGGGCGACCTGCTCCAATTCCTCACGAACTATGGGATCTACATAGGTCTGTTCCACACGATCGAGCACGCCATTCAAGGCACTTCGCGGTCCGACCATGTGCATGCCATTGGAAGATCCTCCACCCGTTTGAAGCCCGATGTACACCCCGAGGATTAAGATAACAGCATAGGCCAGCGGCTGCCAGGAAGGAGATGGTGATTTCCCGTTTTCGTTCATCCTCCTATTAACTCCTCAACTTCCGCCGTTGTTCGAGGTGAACCAACTCAACACCCGCCTGCTTCAAAAATTCAAGACCCTGCGGATCCTTGTACTCATCGCGGTAGACCACTCGGCTAATACCGGCTTGGTGAATCAACTTGGAACACTCTCGGCACGGCGACATGGTGATGTACAACGTGGCCCCCACAGCCGAGTTGTTGGAACGCGCCAATTTGGTGATGGCATTGGCCTCTGCATGCAACACGTACCAGTTCGTTTCCCCCTCCTCGTTCTCGCATACATTGGGAAAGCCTGTTGGTGTGCCGTTGAACCCGTCGGCGATGATCATGCGGTCTTTGACAATCAACGCGCCGACCTGCTTGCGCACGCAATGAGACAGCTGGGCCCATTCCGCCGCCATGCGCATGTAGGCTTCGTCGTACCGCAACTGCTTGACCGCTTCAGGGGTGTGGTTCAAATCCGGTTCCAAGTGTCTGGTGATTTACGCCCCTAAAGGTAGGGGTCTGTCCGTTGCGTTGTAGCTTGCTCATTCGAAAGAATGCCAAATGCGGATTTACACGCGAACAGGGGATGACGGCACCACATCGTTGTTTGGTGGCCAGCGACTGAGCAAGGACGACTTGCGCATAGAAGCCTACGGGACACTGGATGAACTCAACGTGTGCATTGGAGAGATGGGCACCTGCGTTGCCGTGGCAGAATCCGAAGATGCTGCGTTCCTCCGAGCCATCCAATCGGACGTGTTCTCGTGGGGAAGTCATTTGGCCACAGTCGATCCCGATATGGCCAAGCACCTGCCGCCCATCCCTGCTACCCGCGTGGCCGAAATGGAGGCCTGGATGGACGCCAAAAACGAAGCCCTCCCCCCGTTGAGCCAGTTCATTCTTCCTGGAGGACATCCCGCCGTCGTTGCTGCGCATAAATGCCGCGTGGTGTGCAGGCGTGGAGAACGTCGGGTAATCGCACTGGGACGAGAAGAAGGCATACCCGAAGGCTTGGTCGCTTACTTGAACCGCTTGAGCGACCTGTTTTTTG
>CALKYI010000221.1 GCA_938003665.1 uncultured Flavobacteriales bacterium | reverse complement strand
GGTGGAATTCATAGGTCGGGGTGAAGTTTCGGTAATCCCACCAGTTCAAGTCAAAACCGAAGTCTGTTTTGACACTGAATCCGTCAAAGAGTTCGGCTTCGAGGAAGAAGTTTCCAATCATTTGGTCGGATTTGCCATCGCCGTTGATCAACCACAAACGGCTGAGTGGATTGATGTATTCCTTTTGCACCCATGGGGACTGTGCAAAGCCGTATTGGCCGGCGTCGTCGTAAACGGGCGTGAGCGGATCGTAGGCAAAGGCATCAGATTGCACCCCGCCGAATGCGCTGTTCGTTCCGATGTTGTTGTTGTCGGTACGGTTGAGGTTGAGGTTTTGGCCGATGGTGATGAAGTCCTTGTACTTCTTGGAGCTGTTGTAGCGCACCGAGTAACGGGTGTAGTTGGATTTCTCCCCACCAATGACCCCTGTCTGGTCCCAATAATCGACCGAGAGGTAGGAGTTCTTGGTGGTGGCCGTCAAGCGGTGATTGACCACGGTTGCTGGATTGAAGATTTCATCCATCCAGTTCGTATTGGCCGTCAATTCGTCGCCCATGTTGGGGAAACCCAGTACATCGAGTGCGGAGGTCTGGTTGCTGTTGGCAAACTTCTCTCGGATGAGCATGACGTAATCTTCCGCACCGAGCATCTCGGGGAGCTTCCACGGCTGAGAATTCAAGTAGCTCGTCTGGTAGCTGATGGTTCCTTCCTCCTTACCGCTGCCGTTCTTGGTGGTGATGATGACGACCCCGTTTGCTGCACGGGCACCGTAGATGGCGCTGGAGGCCGCATCCTTCAATACATCAATAGACTCGATGTCGGCAGGGTTGATGTTGTCGATGTTGCCAAGTTGCAGTCCATCTACGATGAAAAGTGGCGAGTTGTCACCGTTCGTGCTGATACCGCGAACGAGGATGGACTTGCCAGCACCGGGTTGTCCGCTCGATTCATTGACAAGCAAACCGGAAGTTTGGCCTTCCAGCGTCGAAATGACGTCCGGCACGGGAATGCCCTCGATGTCTTCCGCAGTGACTTTGGCAATGGATCCCGTCGAGACGCGTTTCTTCTGTCGGCCATATCCTACGACGACCACTTCGCCGACGAGTTCGGCGTCTTCCACCAGCACAATCGCCAAGGGCTGCGTGTTGGTGATTTCCTTGATTTGCGCCTCGTATCCGACGAAGCTGAAAATCACTTCTGCTGGAAGCGATTCTACGGTCAACGTGAACGAACCATCGACACCGGCGTTGGTGCCGTTCGTGGTTCCTTTTTGAATCACGGTCGCGCCGATGAGCGGCTCACCGGTCGCGCCATCGGTGATGGAGCCGGTGATGTCAACCTGGGCAATCAGCGGGGTGAATCCGCCGAGCAATAGCAATGCCAATACCGCCAGGACACTGGATTGCATTCGAATGAGTTTCGGAAGCATGGGATTTGGGTTAGAAGGTGTGGCGGCCTCTTCATTGAGCTGCGCTGAACCACAATTTGGGCGAAAGTACACGATTTCGTTGATAAAAAGAACCCAGGTTGCACAGGGCGGGTAATGCATGTAAAAATTAGGTGTGTAACTGCGACAGGGTTTGCCGAAAAATCGATGCAGATGCATTCCGTTTGGGCGCCTTAGTCGCATTACCTTGCCGGTGAAAACCTGCGCCCATGAACCTCGTCCTCCGCATCGCTGTCATCATCTTGACCATGTTGTTTTCGCTGGTGTACATCACGACGCGCACCATCGCACCAGAATACGATTTTGAGCATTCCACGGAGCAGGTCGATTCCGACGTGGAAGTTGTGTTCGATGACATGGCCGTTCCGCACATCTATGCTGATTCTGAACCGGACGCGATGTACGCATTGGGTTATGTACACGCCATGGAACGCTTGTGGCAAATGGACCTGCTGCGGCGTGCAGGTGCGGGAGAACTTTCCGCACTTTTCGGCCGGGATATGATTGAGAATGACAAGTACCTGCGCTCCCTGGGCATGCGTGAAACGGCCATTCGAACGGTCGAAACGCTGGAGTCTACAGCTTCGCCGCAGGTGCTAAAAGCGATGAAGGCCTACTTGGCGGGCGTGAACGCGTTCATTGGGACCAAGGAGTTGCCGTTTGAATACCGGCTGATCAATGCCAAGCCCGAACCATTCACGTTGCGCGACATCTACTGTGCCACCGGCTTCATGGCCTATTCGTTTGCCATTCACCTGAAAACCGAGCCCATCCTTGATTGGATGAAGACGTCGCTGGATTCATCCTACATCTCGGATTTGGCTTGGGGGCAAGCGGGCTTCACCCACATTCCAACCAGTGACACACCCCGCGACATTTCAGGGCTGGCTTCTCGGGTGCATGCCTTGGATGCCTCGCGCCCCGTGCCGCAGTGGTTGGGTTCGAACGCCTGGGTGTTGAGCGGTGACCGCACAGCCTCGGGCGAGGTTGTTTTTTGCAACGACGCCCACATGTCCTATGCTTCGCCTTCGGTGTGGTACGAAGCGCACATCGTGACGCCCGACCTCGAATACTATGGGAACCACATCGGCGGCCTGCCATTCCCGGCCATCGGCCACACCCGGGATCACGCCTGGGGCATCACGATGTTTGTTAACGACGAAATCGATTTCTACCGGGAGACCATCGATGGCGATCGTTACTTGCACGGTGGCGAGTGGCTGCCCTTGGAAATCACTACCGAGGTCATCGAAGTCGCCGGAGAAGAACCGGTTGAATTTGAGGTGCGCAAAACCCACCACGGGCCCTTGCTCGAAGATGATTTGGCGATGTGGTGGACCTTCAATCACTACCCTGAAAACCGCATTCACGAGGCGTTTTATGGGTTTTCTCGGGGGAGCGGCATCGAATCGTTTGCCGCCAGTGCGGAGCTGGTGCACGCTCCGGGTATCAACGTGATGTACGGGGATAAGAAGGGCGATATCGGTTGGTGGGCGAGCGCCAAGCTGCCCAT
>CALKYI010000220.1 GCA_938003665.1 uncultured Flavobacteriales bacterium | reverse complement strand
CCATCCCACATCGTCCCCAAATCGTAGGTTTCAAACACCTTCGTCCCCCATCGGTTGTAGATGATCACATGTATTTGCTCGGCACTGCGGGTTTGTAGCGTTAATTCATCGTTGAGCCCATCTCCATTTGGGGTAAAAACGTTGGGCACATCGACTTCAGGATAAAAGGCTACATCTTGGCAGAGGCTATCCACACAACCGTCCGAAGTATAGAGGTAGGCACAAATAGTCATTGGCTCCCGCGCCAGTCCAACGGGGCTCCAACCACTGGCCAATTGCATTCGCGTCACCGTCGAATCAATCCACTCCTGCCCTCCGGCTCTTACCACCAAGCTATCCAGCCCTGATGCAGACCCGGCATATGCTTCGTAGTGGGCACCGAGGCCAATGGTGTTCGAACCATTCAAAATCCGAATACCGCCCACAGTACCACTCCCGTCGTTGGCGATAATGAGGCTATCTAATTGGCGGGTATAACCCACCCGGATTGGTGGAAAATATGCACTATCCACGCACCCTTCGGTTGAAGTCGTTCGCACCATTCCCGTGTACGCGCCACTGTCCTGCAGGCAATGTGAAAAAGTCGCTGACGTGTCCACCGTTCCATCACTCAACATCCATTGGTACGCCAGCGCACCGCTCGAATCCAGCACATTGGCCAATTCAATACACACGCTATCGCAGCCAAATACCGGCTCCGTATCCAACAACACCTGGGCATTGTTCTTAGGCGCGATCCAAACCGTGTCTGTCGCCTCGCACGAGTAGCTGAATCGAATATCGTCCAGCCCAAAATCGTTCCCTGCCAGCGCACTGCTCAACGTTACCAAATTCAGTGTTACCGCGCCCGATGCAGGCACCGTGAAAGTCCGGCTGGTCTGTTGCCAAACTCCGGTCGAAGTCGGCGTCGTTGCCGAATTCCCAACATTCGCTCCAAACAACTTCAGTTGCAGCGAACCCGCTGGGGTCACAAAGGTGAGCGCCCACCAGCTCATGGTCACTTGAATGCCTGGCGGAACAGTCACCTGCTGCCGCCACAAAATCTTATTCCCCGACGTCGCCCCGTTCACCAACATATAA
>CALKYI010000219.1 GCA_938003665.1 uncultured Flavobacteriales bacterium | reverse complement strand
GAGGCCCTTCGCCTGACGATCTACTTCGATGGCCAAGAAAAGACCGCCTACCAAACGGGCTTCGGGGCTTTCGGGGCGAACTACAAGACGGAGAACCACCGCATTCGGTGGATTACCTCCGCTTTCCAAACAGCAGAATCCGAGACGTTTGACATCCTCGGTGCCTATTGGCTCGATGAATTGGAACGCGACCTCGGCTCAGATGAACTTGGTGAAGCTGCCATCAATCGCGGCGTTGGCGCCTTTTTGAATCACGCCCGGAACCGTTTGTACGCTTCCGTCATCAGCAGCGCCCTCAAAGGATCGACTGCGTGGGGACAGGACAGAGGCTTCTTGGAATGGGGCGTCAAATGGCAGACCGAAAGCATCGAAGACCACCTTTCCGAATGGTCACTCGTAGACTCCGCCGGGTTCATCACTCCCCACCCCCAAGACAGCATTGGCTACACCGATGAAGGTCCGGAACAGGTCATTGAACTCGACGATGTCATCCGCGCGACCAACCGGGTCGAAACCCAACGCGTTCAAGCCTACGTCCAAAACGCCTGGCGCTGGACCGACGTACGGCAAGGCGAATGGGAAGTCAATGCCGGGCTGCGCGGCCACCTATGGGCGCCCGAATTCAGCGATACGGTGTACACCTCGTTGGTCGGTGGACCCCGAGGGCACGTCAGCTACACACCGAAAGAACGGGAAGACCAACCCTCGACCGTCTACAACTTTGCAGCCGGCATATACTGGCAACCGCCGTTTTACCGAGAAATGCGCCGTTTCGATGGTACGGTCAACGCGGCGGTCAAGGCGCAGCGAGCCACCCATTTTGTGTTGGGCATGGACCGCATTTTTGAGATGTACGGCCGTCCGTTCAAGATGGTCGGTGAACTCTACTACAAGGACCTCGATTTCCTAATCCCCTACGAAATCGAAAACGTACGCCAACGCTACTATGCACGGAATAACAGCTCCGGGTACGCCGCGGGAGCGGACTTCATGCTCAATGGAGAATTCATCGACGGCATCCAAAGTTGGTTCCGCATGTCTGTCATGAAAACGGAGGAGGACCTCAACGACGACGCGTATTGGCAGTTCTACAACAGCCAGGGCCAGCCCATCATCCAAGGCTACACACTCGATAACACCCCGGTCGACAGTGCGCTAATTGTTCCCGGATTCATTCCTCGCCAAACCGACCAACGGTTCAACATGAGCCTATTGTTCCAAGATGAAATGCCCGGAAACGACGCTTACAAAGTGCTCGTCAGCTTGTATTTTGGAACGGGACTCCCCTTCGGACCGCCCTCCTTCGAGCGCTACAAAGACATCTTGCGCACCCCTACGTACCGCCGTGTGGACATCGGCTTTTCGCGCGAGCTGTTCGCGGATGAAGAAGAATCCGAGCGTGATGGCTTCATCTCCTTGGAGATTTTCAATATTCTCGGGATTCGCAACACCATCAATCACACCTGGATTGAGGATGTCAATGGACGGCTCTATGCCATTCCGAATTACTTGACCAACCGCAGGGTGAATTTGAAAGTCGGATTGAACTTTTAACTTCGCGGCATGCCGCGCAAGCCATCCCATGGGTCTTTTTTTGTTGGACTGCTCTTTTTGGGGTGCGTCCTCTCGTTAGGAGAACTTACTGCACAGTCGTATTTCTTGAACGGCACCGCGCAATCGCTAGGCGGAGATTGTTACCAACTCACCACGACGCAGGGCAATCAAAACGGTGCGGTGTGGTACTCCGACCTCATCGATTTGACACAGCCATTTGACTTGAACTTCACCATGAATTTCGGCACACTGGACGCTACCGGTGCAGACGGTATGGTCTTCGTGCTGCAAGACGTGGGAACCAATGCACTCGGGCAAACAGGTGGGGCACTGGGCTTCAGCGGTTTCAACCCCAGTTTCGGCATTGAATTTGACACGTGGCAAAACGGGCAGTACGGCGACTTGGTGCAGGACCACATTGGGTTCGTTTCGGATGGCACCGTTGATCACGCGCCACCAACGGGACTTGGCGGTCCGGTCACGGCCAATATCAACGGAGCCAACATTGAAGACGGAGAAGACCACCCAGTTCGCATTACCTGGGACCCCAACACGCAAATCATTGCCGTGTACTTCGACTGTGAATTGCGGTTGGCCAATGAGGTCGACCTCATCAACGCAATCTTCTCGGGGCAGGAATTTGTCTATTGGGGATTCACCGGATCGACTGGGGGGTCCTACAACAACCAAAGTGTGTGCTTGGCGCCCAACATCATTGCCACCGGTCCTGAGGCCTGGATCTGTCCCGGCGGTTCGGTCGAGCTCAACGTCATCGGCGCGCCCGATAGCGAATACCTCTGGGAGCCGGCGACTTTTTTGTCGGATTCAACAGGAGCTACGGTCATCTGCACCCCGGATTCCAGCATGACATACGTCGTCACGTATGA
>CALKYI010000218.1 GCA_938003665.1 uncultured Flavobacteriales bacterium | reverse complement strand
GGAGGAAGCCAGCAGGGAAGAGATGGCGGCTGCCTGGTTGGACAAGGCGGTGGAGGAACCGGATGCCCTGGTGCGTTCGGTGTGGGAGACCTTCCCGTTTCCGTCGGCATTTTCGACCGCTTACGAGGAACTCCGCGAACAGCGCAAAGTCGGACGCCATGGTTGGGAAGTGGGCGATCTTGCCTGGACCTTGCCCAACGGTGAGCTTGGAAGCATCCGCGAACAATGCCAACAGCCTTGGACGGTGATCCTCGCATTGAAAAACGGATCGGGGCTCGCCACGCGTGAACGGGAGATGTTCACCCAAGTGGCCGAGAACATGAAACGAAGGGATGTGTGTTGGGTCGTGATCTCCTTGGATGAGAACGAAGGGGATTGGCGGCAAACACTTTCGGGACGGCGAACGCTTGACGAGACCGTGGGTTGGGTAGGCAACAGCCCACGCGCCATGGAATCTTTGGGGCTGGCTGTGGTGCCACAAGTTGTCGTGTTGGATGAGGACGGAAGGCTGGTCGGAAGAAATGTCCCGTTGCCCAGTCAAGGCTTACAGAAACGCCTTTCCAACTTGCTTCCAAAGGAATAGAAACTGTCCATCCTCCTGTGAGGCAACCGCCCGGTCCATCAGCGATAGGATGCTGGGGTAGGCATTGGATCGGACGCTGTCATCAACGGGCGGACGCAACCAATGCACACCGGTGATCCCTTCTATGGCTTGAGGGGCTCCAGTTGTTGCTGCTCCGTCGTGTTCCGCGAAGAACCAAAACGTGGTCTTCAGAATGGGGACGCCGTTCTCCTCGTATGTATGGTAGGTCTGGCCCAAATCGCGGGTCAAGGTCAACCGTCCGATGCCCGTTTCCTCTTCCACCTCTCTGACAGCTGCAACTTCGATTTTTTCGTTTGGTTCGACCTTTCCTTTCGGCAAGTCTCACTTGCCGTTGCGTTAAATCCACAGGTATCCGCCTTGGTTGTTTCGCACGACGCATCCCGCCGCGAGGATTTCGCGGTATCCGTAACAAAAGTCCATCCAACGCGATTCCGGATCTTCGCTGAGCAGCACAACACCCCGCAGTTCGGGATGTTGACGGATGAGGTTGGGCAAGTTGTTCAACGTGGATTTTCCAGGCTCACGAATGACCAGAACGTCCTCCGCGGTGGGGGTATTTTCTTGAAAAAACACCGGCCGGTTCATGATGTAAACTTCATACATTCGTGCCATGGTTTTGTCCGTTGAAAGTAGGCGAAAAGTTGCAGAATTCCTTTTGAGAATCAAGGCAATTCAACTCAGTCCAAATGAGCCCTTTACCTGGGCAAGCGGGCGAAAATCTCCCATTTATTGTGACAACCGAAAGGTGCTCAGTCACCCTGCCGTTCGCACGTTTGTGCGGCAACTCACGGTGGAAGGACTCGAAAAACAATACGGTAAGGTGGATGCCATTGCCGGTGTTGCTACCGGTGGAATTGCCCTCGGAGCCTTGGTGGCACAGGAGCTGGGACTGCCCTTCATCTATGTCCGATCCAAGGCCAAAGGCCACGGACTGGGCAATGCCATTGAAGGGGATTTGAGTGTCCTTTCCAACGTGGTGGTCATCGAAGACCTCATCTCTACCGGTCAGAGCAGTTTGAAAGCCGTGCATGCCTTGCGCGAAGCCGGAGTAGAAGTCAAGGGCCTCATTGCCATTTTCACCTACGGTCTTCCGGCAGCAAAAAATGCTTTCGAAGAGGCGCAGTGTTCTTGGATGACGTTGACCGACTACCCGACCATGCTTGATCAAGCATCGGAAGAAGGGTACTTGAACGAAGAGCAGCGCCAATTGTTGGATGCTTGGAACAGCGATCCGGTCGCTTGGAGCGAACGGTTCGACGCAAACGCCTGAAGCCATGATCATTGAGAGCCCTGTCATTACTTGCGGGAAGACCCCTGAGTTCCTTCACGCCCACATCAGTGAGCCAAGCAACCTGGAGGCATTGCTTCCCAAGGAGCACGTTCAGTCTTTTGCTGCGGAAGGAGATGGCTGCACCTTCAAAGTCACCGGTGGGTTTGACATCGTGCTGAAGCGCACGGAAGGAGAGGCACCGCGGGTGGTCCGATATGCTTCGCAAAAAGGAACGCCCATCCGATTCAATTTGGGTACCGTGGCCGGCTCTTCGGGAATACGATGCGGTCCGCGCATTCGTGCCACCCCACCCCAGAGAGAGATTCCTCATGCACACGCGAACCTTGCTTGCTGGTTGCCTGCTGACGGGCTTGACGTCTTGCACCACGACGCTCGCCATTACG
>CALKYI010000217.1 GCA_938003665.1 uncultured Flavobacteriales bacterium | reverse complement strand
GAGTGGGACCTATCGGGGGTCACCATCCGATTGTTCTTCCGAGAAAAGTAAGCGACCGGAGCCGCTGGACTTTAGCTGTAGACGGTAAAGTCCACTTCGCCCGTAGCGACGTTGTAGACACCGCCGACAATGGCGATGCTGCCGTCCGCGGCGAGGCCTGCGAGAATTTCACTTTCCTGCTTGATACGGTCGCACACGAGCCGAACGTTGTTGGCCACGCACGTGTCGATGGCTTCGTCGGATGGATTGTCACCGTTCGCCTCACGGACGGGAGCCACTGCCGGCTCGATGCGCTCGAGCAGCCCGGTGAGGTTGCCGTCCTTCAAGGCAGCGTAGGCCCCTTTTACAGCTCCGCAAGAGGAGTGACCGAGTACCAAGACGAGCTTGGATCCGGCATACTTGCAGGCGTATTCAATGGAACCGAGGATGTCACCATTCACGGTGTTTCCAGCCACGCGGGCGACAAAGAGGTCACCAATCTGGGCGTCGAAAATTTCCTCAATCGGTGCACGGCTATCGATGCATCCCAGGACGGCAGCGTATGGAGCTTGTCCTTTGGCAGCGCCTTCGAGCAGCGCAATTCGCTCGCGCGTGTTGGGCGATTGAGACAAGAAGCGTTGATTACCTGCCTTGAGCAATTCGAGCGCATCGGCTGCGGTCAGACTGCTCTGGAAATCGGCATCAATGGACGTAGAGAGGTTGAGGTATTCAGCTGTTTTCGACATGGATTCAGTGTTTGGGCTAAAATACGACGAGGCTGAAGCGCCACGTGTCAGGAAATTGTGAATTTGATTTAAGAAAGGGCAGCGAGCACCGCATGTGAATCACAAAACGGCCTTGGCAATTTGGGCGGTGGGATCGGCTTTGCCCATCGTGTAGAAATGGAGGCCAGGAACGCCGGCGTCCTTGAGCTCTTTTGCCTGGCGAATGCACCATTCCACCCCGATTTCTTTTACGGCTTCTTTGGTCTTGGCGCGTTCGATGAGATCCACCAATTCATCTGGCAGGTTCACGTGGAAGTTCTGCGGCAACGAATTCAGTTGGCCTTTGGTGGTGAGTGGCTTTAGGCCGGGCAAAATGGGAATGTCAATGCCCTGCTTTCGGCACTTGGCGACGAAATCAAAGTAGGCGGCATTGTCAAAAAACATTTGGGTGATGACGTATTCCGCACCGTCTTCCACTTTGCGCTTCAACCAGCGGAGGTCGCTGGCGAGGTTGGGGGCTTCAAAGTGCTTCTCTGGGTAACCGGCTACGCCGATGCAAAACTGTGTGGCGTTGGAGTTTTTGAGGTCCGGATCGAGGTACTTACCGCGGTTCATGTCGGCCACCTGATTGAGCAAGTCGATGGCGTAGCTGTGGCCATCGGCTTCGGCCTTGAAACGCCCCTCGCTGCGGATGGGGTCGCCGCGCAGGACCAACACGTTGTCGACCCCAACAAAATCGAGGTCAATCAAGGCGTTTTCGGTTTCCTCTTTGGTGAAACCGCCGCAAATGATGTGTGGCACCGTATCGAGGTTGTATTTGTGGCTGATGGCTGCACAAATGCCCACCGTCCCGGGTCGCTTGCGTACGGTTCGCTTTTGCAACAGGCCGGATTGTACTTCGTGGTAAACGTATTCCTCGCGGTGGTACGTCACGTCAACGAAGGCTGGGTCGAACTCCATCAAGCGTTCCACGGTTTGGTGGATGCGTTGGATGTTTTCGCCCTTGAGCGGCGGCAGCAACTCGAAACTGAACAAGGTGGATTTCGCCTCGGCTATGTGCTGGGTGATTTTCATGATTCAAGTAGGTTGGAAGCGAGCCAACGTTGGGCCCGCTCGATGGGCAGGCCGCGGCGTGCAGCCCAGTCGTTCAGTTGGTCGTTTTGAATGAGTCCGACGCCCAGGTAGCGGGCTTCGGGGTGGGCAAAATAATATCCGGCAACCGCCGCAGCTGGGAGGATGGCTTTGGACTCGGTCAATGCCGCACCAATGCTCTTTTCGGCATCGAGCAAGGTCCAAATCAAGTCTTTGTCGAGGTGGTCTGGGCAGGCGGGGTACCCCGGCGCTGGTCGAATTCCGCGGTAAGCTTCTTTGATGAGTTCCTGGTTGGTGAGGCTTTCCTCAGCTGCATAGCCCCATGTGGTAGTCCGCACGTATTGGTGCAACCATTCCGCCATGGCTTCGGCCAGGCGATCACCAACGGCTTTGACGAGGATGGATTGGTAGTCATCGCCGTTTTGCTCGTGCGCACGTGCGAAGGCATCAATGCCATGCACCGCGACCGCGAAACAACCAATGGCATCTGTTGCAGCTCCATCGGCCGGGGCAATGAAATCTGCCAGTGAACGCTGCACGCCCGTGCGCTGTTCGGTTTGCTGCCTCAAAAATTCAAAATCACCGAGAACTGTGGACCCATCGCTTGCGAACACCGTCACAGTCTCGGGAGCCGTTCGTCCCGCCCGGAAAATACCGTGTGCGGCCCGGCATTCAGGTGCGTCCTCAGCCTGTTCCCACGCGTCGAGCAACGCCTCGGCATCCCGGAACAACGACGTCGCTTCTTCGCCCACAACCTCGTCCTCCAGAATGCGCGGGAATGGGCCAGCCAGTCCCCACGATCGGAAAAACGGGGTCCAATCGATGAATGCGCGGAGCGTGGAAAGGGAAGGCCTCTCCATG
>CALKYI010000216.1 GCA_938003665.1 uncultured Flavobacteriales bacterium | reverse complement strand
CTTCTTTGAGCAGTTGCAGTGCGCGTTTGAGTCGTTGTTTTTTCCCTCTGTAGGTGTTGTAGTCGCGCATCCAAGCAACGGGATCGCCGATGTCCATTTTCACTGCATAGGAGGCCGAAGCTGCAACGACCTCGCTCACATCACTTCCAACGGGTCCTTGATTGAAGGTGCTCATAAAGGTGGCGGAGCTATCTGGGGACAGTGCAACGGAGGTGAGCAGAATGCCGTCTTTGCGGACGGCTAAATCGACTTCGGACCAAGAGGCTAAGTGCTGTAGCCAAGACCAATCTTGCTCGTAGAACAGCTCGCCGATCTGTTGTATTTCCTCGTGTTGAACAAATAAATTCAACGCATCCGTAGACGAGGCGTTGTTCCAGAGCTTATCAAATGCGGGTACTTGAATGAGGTTAAAACCACTGCGTACTTGGTTGAGCGCATCTTGCAACAAGCCGGCATTTTTACTAATGGCTACGGCGCTACCCAAACGAACAGCTGAAAATTCATCTTGAATAGCGCTAATTTCTCCCTCGACCAAATTCGCGGAAAAGGAGGAATCGCTTCGTTCGGTGGTCCAAATCCAGTCCATTTTATCCGCACCAGATGGAACCAAGGCGCCCGTCCAGGTTTTTCCAGACATCCCTTGTAATTGAGCTAAAGGCAACGACTGCAATGCCCCCAAGTCCGTGGAATCTGCCAAGGCCTGAACACGTTCGGGTTGGTTGATACGTAGCACCAGCGCGGCATTTAGCGGTAAAAAGGAAGTCTCCGCGTGCTGCTCAGCAGGCGGTTGACATTGAATAAGTAGAAGAAGGGATCCTAGAACAAGGAGGAATTGGCGCAATTTCATCCAAAAATGGTTTGAATAAAACTACTTCGAATCCAAGCTAAGCCGGCGACTGCGGCTGCTCAGTTTTTCACAAATCGAAGAGATTTAATTGGCTTGGTAAAAGTTGGAAACTCATGCGGTGGTGTGGGGTAGGGCCGTGCGCGCGAATGGCATCTCGGTGCGCCTTCGTTGGGTACCCAGCATTCCGCTCCCAGCCATACTGCGGATACTCCGTGGCCAATTCCCGCATCCGATCATCCCTGTACGTTTTGGCCAAAACCGATGCCGCAGCA